>JACRBM010000107.1 GCA_016219275.1 Chloroflexota bacterium | reverse complement strand
GGTGTCTTCCCATGGCTGCTCCGTGATGTAGTCGGTCAATCCTTTCATGGCGAACCTCCCGGCAACGAGCGTTTGCCGGTATCTTCGCCAGGAAACAGTACTATGTCAAGCGGGTGTCGGAGAAACCCGCAGATACGGTATCAAGTATAATAGAAGTATAAGCAAACGTATCCCCAATTATTCACCGCCAAGTCACCGCGTTTTCACCGGCGCTGATTTTGCCAAAACCAGTCCGGCGCGCGTTCTACTGCCGCGTGGTCCTGTTGGATGGATAACACGATTATGAATTCTCTGAATTCGCGTCAAATCAACGCATTCTTGCATTCGATCCGTTCGGAACAAATCGAGCAACTTGGCGCGCAGACGAATGCCGCAGCGCAACTCAAACAAGCCGTTGACGTTTTGTTGCAACAGCAAAATGTGGATGACACGCCGCGTCAACGCGGTCTCCTCGCGCGCCGACTCGTCGAAAGGGCGATCCAGGGATTAGCCGCGGACGAGCGCGAGCGCGATCATCGCGCGTACGTTTTGCTCGACGCATTTTATCTCCAACACAAGAGTCGCGCCGAAACACTCGCGCTGATCAAACTTGCCGGCGGATCGTTTGATCGCGTCAATGCAGACGCGCTCGAAAAATTGACCGACGCGTTGAGTCGTGTGTGCAAGGAAACTTTTCAACCGAGCTTGGCAGTGATCGGCTCGACGCCCGCGTTACGCAAAGGGCAACACTTGCCGTATCGTCCGTATCGCGTGCTGTGGGGTCGCCAGCGCGAAGCGAATGATACGGTGACTTGGCTCACGCAGACCGACGCGCCGTCGGTGGTTTGTCTCAGCGGACTGGGCGGTAACGGCAAAACCGCGCTCGCGCGTCACGTTGCCGAGCGTCTGTGTGAATCGCCGGCAATCGCCGATGTATTGTGGATCAGCGCGAAACGCGAGATGCTGGTCGGCGCGCGTATTCAATCGGCGCGATCCGACCGACTGACCTTCGCCGATGTGGTGGATCAATTAATTATCCAGACGGGCTTGGCAGAGGTGACGAACCGCTCGTTTTCGGACAAGTGTTTGGCGGTGGGAAATCTCTTGCGGGCAAAGACATTTCTAATCGTGTTGGACAATTTGGACGAGTGCGAGAATGAGATCGAAATTACGCAACAAGTTTTGAATATCCTGGGAACGAGTCGTCTGCTGATTACCAGCCGGCATCAATGCGTGGATGCATTACCCGTAGTGCGCCCGGCGCATTTGACCGGCTTGCGCCAAGCCGATAGCATTCAACTTTTGCGCGAGGAATCCGGCTATCGCGGTCTGGCGGAATTCGTTCAAGCCAGTCCGGACTTGATGCGCGAAATCCACGAGTACACCGGCGGCGCGCCGTTGGCTCTGCATCTCGTTATCGGTCAAGCGCATATCTGGTCTCTGCCGACGGTTCTCGCGCATCTGCGGCAGGCGCGCGAACCCGATGTTGAATTCTACACGTTCTTGTTCAAACAGGATTGGCTGTCGCTTTCTCAAGCAGCGCAACGCATTTTGATTTACGTTGGGCGAATGATTCGCACATCGGTCACGCACGCGCAATTGCGCCACGCGCGGATTGTCGAAAGCGGATTGGATGACGCGTTGGAGTTGTTGGTGAAACTGTCTTTGGTGGAGACCAATGCCAGTTTGCTTGAAGCCGAAAAACGTTACAGCGTTCATCCGCTCGTGCGGCATTTTGTCGTCAGTGAATTGCCCAAGTTATGGACCGCGCAGACGATCTGATCGAATTTTACACTGAGGGCTGTGTCCGCCACGCCGCGCAGAGTTGGTGGGAACTGTTCAAACACGACGCGCGGATTTTGCGCGAGCCGGACGAACGCGCGAACATTCTGTTTTGCGCGCAAGAATGTCATGCCCAGCAACAATGGGAATGGGTGGCGCGCTTTTGGGATTTGACCGAAGATTTGTACAACCTGGGTTACTGGAACGAGTACGCGCAGTTGGATCGCGCGTGTCTCGCGGCGGCGCAACAACTGGGGAATGTCGAAATGCAAGCCGCGATCTACAGCGAGCTGGGTTGGCTCGCGATGCAACAAGGCGCGCTGGCGCAAGCCCACGCGTTGGTTCAAACCGCGTACGATTTGTATTCGCAGATGGGAAATCTGCGCGGGCAGTTGATCGCGCGCCGCTATGTCGCGACGATTGCGATGGCGGGTCAGCAATGGGAGTTCGCGCGCGTGCAGCTGGAAGAACTACAAAATTCACTCCACGCGGCGCTGGCACGCGATGATCCGACATTGCGCGTGTTTCTGACGCGCCAGATAGATATTGTGCATGATAGTCTGGGCATTGTCCTGCAACAATTACGCGATTACGCGGGCGCAGAACGCGAACTCCAATTGGGATTGGCAGGCGCGTATGCGCGCGGGCATTTGGCGGTTGCGATTTCGCATCTCAACTTGGGAAAACTGCGGATCAAACAGGAGAGATATACCGAGGCGCAGGAATTTCTAGGCGATTGTTTGGCAATGTGCGATCAATTTGAATTTCGCGCCATCGGCGCGGACGCGCAATTTCATCTGGCGGAGGTTGCCCACGCGCGCAGTGAGATTCGATCCGCGCTGGAGTTGGCGCGTGCGGCATGGCAAACGTATCAAACCCTTGGCGCGGTGTCAAACGCGAACCGTGTCGCCGATTTCATTTCCAAGTTAAGCGGGCGGTGATAAAAAGACCTTCCAGGTTTTCAAAACCTGGAAGGTCTAGTTACCCACTAATTTTGCGAGTTCAACACATCCCAGATGGCTGGGTCTTCGCCGCCGGGACGCCACAACACAATCCCGCCGAGTTTGTAATCCTTCATCACGATCCACGCCGCCGCAACGTATTGATTGTCAACGAACCACACCGTATGTTTTTCCATGCGCGGCAAAACGCATTCTGGTTTCGAGCGCAAACACGTCGGACCTTGCGGAATGCCGTACGTCAATTCGCTCTCGCCGACCGCGCCGCGATCATCTGCGGCGAGATAGCGGACTTGACCGCCGTAGCGATCCTTCAACGCCATCACCTCGTTCCACCACAACGCGATGGTGTCCTTGCCGCCCCAATCGTACGCGTAGAGATGAATGCCAAGCACGATTTTTTCGCGGGGGATTTGACTCACCGCGTACTCGGCGACTTGGCGTAGCCACCAGATCGGCGCATTCGGCGCGGGCGGTCCGCTTTTGCCACGATACTCGTACGCCATAATCCGAATCTGATCGGCAGTGTGTCCGAGCACCGCGTAATCGGCAAAGCGACACACGACGCACGCGTCGTCGTTGCGAATTTTCGGCGGGACGGTGATGCTGAGAATTTTGCCTTCGCGATGCAAACGCGTCGCGAGCGCGGTGGCGAATTCGGAGAATGCTTGCCGCGATTCGGGTGGCAGGTTTTCGTAATCAATGTCCACGCCGTCAATCAGCGGCGACCGCGCGACTTGCATGATCGCGTCAATGTGTTTAGCGCGAATCGCCGGCGTGCTCAACATCGTGAGAATGTTGCGCGAATCCCAGGTCGAAGAAACGGTCGGCACGACGCGGATGCCGTTCGACCTCGCGAAATCCACCAGCACCGCGTCGGTCACCGGGTTGTTCGCGGTAAGACTGCCATCGCGTTCGACGGTGTAGCTGAACGCGCTCAGATCGCTGTACGAATTGATGCGCGGCGCGACGATGACCGCGAGCGGTCCGGGATTGCGCGAGTTACGCAACCACGCCGCGATGACCGGCGGACGATTCGAGAGATCCTTGTCCATGGTGGGTTCTTCAGGCATCGGCGGGTCTGCCGCGACGAGGGTGATGAGAACGAGGATGCTCCACACGAGCGCCAAGAAACGTTTGTAGTTCAAATGCACGGGTTTTTCCTTTTGAGCGGCGCGATTATAACATGGAAAATGCCCATTTTGCAAAAATCACGAGGCGTGGTAGAATCACGTTAACAGGAGGGAACGATGAGCGAAGAACGCAAACCAGTCGTTGCGCCGGATCGCGGAGTAGTCGCGCAGATGGTTCGCACGCTGCAATTGGTCTGGCGATTGCTAAACGATTCGCGCGTGTCGCTATTCCCCAAACTGATCATTCCCGCCGCGATAGTTTACATCATTTCCCCGATTGATTTCTTGCCGGATGTCATCCTCGGTTTGGGGCAATTGGACGATATTGGCGTCGTGATGTTGAGCATCGCGATGTTCATCGAGTTCTGCCCGCGTCCGATTGTCGAAGAACATCGCCGCGCGTTGGAATCGGATGGCAAAGAACCGCCCAAGTCGGAAGACGTGATTGACGGATCGTACCGGGTGGTTCCCGACGACGAGCGGCGCTAAACTAGCCCGAAAGGAAAACGCATGTCCGAGCACACCTTTCAACAGGTTGCGACCGAACTGAATGTGTCCGCGAATACGCTGCGCCGATGGACGAAAGAATTCGCGTCCTTTCTCTCGTCCGCGCCGGTCAGCGGCGACGGCGCGTCGCGGCGATTTGTGGATCAAGACGTGGTTGTGTTGCGCCACATCAAAGATCAATTGTCTGCCGGCTTGAGCACCGAAGAATTGATCGAAGAGTTGCAAGCGCAGGGTCGCGGCGAAACCGCCGCGCTGACGCTCGCGGCACGCGAAGGATCGCCCGCCGCCGGATTCGTCGTGCTCACCGACACGTTGCGCGCGATGATCGAAAATCAGCAGACGATTCAAAACAGTTTGCAAGTCAATCGCAATTTGCAAGGGGTGATCATTCAAGATAATTTCAACTTGAAAGAAGAAAATATCAAACTGCGCGAGCGAATGCGTGAGTTGGAGCAAGAGCTGACCGAATTGCGTCAACGCGATTCCGATTATCGCTTGACGCTGGAACAGCGTTTGGCGCGACTCGAAGTCGAAGCGCGCAAAGGCGTGCTGAGTAAACTTTTCTAATCGCGCCCGATTTTTTTGGGAAACCCTGCGTCGGTGATGCGGGGTTTTTGTATGCGGAATTTTTGCCGCGCTCTGTGTGGGCGGATGGATTTTCCAAAGGAGGGACTTTGAGAAAGGCACGGCTAGCTATCGCCGGCTTGGGCAACGTGGGCAAACGCTTGCTCGAATTGATCGAGCAGAAACGCGGCTGGTTGCGCCAACAGTTCGATTTAGAGCTCGTCGTCGTCGGCGTATGCGATACGACCGGCGGCGCGGAGAACGCGGCGGGCTTGGACGTTAAAAAGATCATCGAGTTGAAACGCGCGAAAAAAGGCGTCGCCGCGTATCGCGAATACGCGCGCACGCCCATGTCGCCGGTTGATTTAGCGCGCACGGTGGACGTGGACATTTTCGTCGAACTGACGTTGACGAATCTGCAAGACGGTCGGCCGGGCTTGGACGCGATTCGAGCCGCGCTCGCGAAAAAGGCGCACGTCGTCACCGCGAACAAAGGTCCGCTCGTGCTGGCGTATCCCGAACTTGCCGCGTTCGCGCGTAACCAGGGGGTTCGGCTCTTGCACAGCGCGACGGTCACCGGCGGTTTGCCGACACTCAACCTGGGTATGCGCGATCTCGGCGCGGCGACGATTGAGAAATTCGAAGGTGTGGTCAACGGCACGACGAATTATATTCTGTCGCGCATGAGCGAAGGGCAATCGTACGCGCGCGCGCTCAAACACGCGCAGGAAATCGGCATGGCGGAAGCCGACCCGACGCTCGATGTGGATGGCTGGGACGCGGCGAGCAAACTCGTCATCGTGGCGAACGCCGTTCTGCATCGTCCGACGACGCTCAAGGATGTGCGCGTCGAAGGGATTCGCAAGGTAACACAAGACGAATTACTGCTCGCGACGGAACACAACAAGGTGGTCAAGCTTATCGCGCTGGCGGAACGTGTCGGTGGCGAGTATCACCTGAGCGTCCGTCCGACGACGCTCGATAAAACGCATCTGCTCGCGACGGTCGGTGCGGGGATGATGGGCGTGATGTACCACACCGACATCAACGGCGTGATCTTTGCGGCGATTGAAGAAGAGAATCCGTATCCAACGGCAGCCGGTGTGCTCCGAGACATTACGCACGCGGCGATGTAAAACACAAACCTCGCGAGAGAACCTCGCGAGGTTTGCGTTTAAGATCATTTTCCATTTACATTTTAGAGGCGTTCAATAGAACGCCCCTACGGATTCTTATTCGCAGAATTTGCATACGCGGCGTTCGGCTTCGACAATTGCTTGGTCGGACGACCAGAAGAAATTCGCGCGTCCGACTTGATCGGTAAAGCCGGCGCGTTCCATCATACGCATCGCGTTCTCGTGGACGCCGGCGAACATCAACGAGCCGCCTTGCTGATGAATTCTTTCGTACAGCCGTTCCAAGGCTTCCAGTCCGGCGGTGTCAATCAACGGCACGCCCCGCATCGAGAGAATCAACGCGTGCGTGTCGCCCAGCCGCGCGAACGCCTCGTTGAAAAAGCCGGTCGCGGCAAAGAACAACGGTCCGGTGATAAACGCGACGCGGACGTGTTGGCATTTGCCTTCGGCGGCGATGCCCTTGGCGCGCAATTTTTCCGCGTTCACTTCTTGCACGTCAATGTCAATGTTTGCGATCTGGCTGAGGAACACACCGCCCGCGACGAACGAGCCGATGAGGATTGCCTGGGTCAAGTCAAGCGCGATGGTCGCGAGCATCGTAATCGTGAACGCGATCATCGCGGTCTTGAAGCGATTGCCGAAAATAAAACGAACGGCGTGCCATTCGTTCATCCGCCACGCGGTAACCATCAGCACGCCCGCGAGCGCCGCGAGCGGAATGCGCGCCATCACCGGCGCGAGCAAAAACATCGAAGCGAGAATGCCGAGCGCGTGAATGATACTGACCACGCGTGTCTGTCCGCCTGACTTGATGCCGACGCTCGTGCGCGCGATGGCGGCGGTCGCCGGCACGCCGCCGAAAAATGGAATCAGCATATTGCCGATGCCTTGGGCGACTAATTCCTGATTCGCTTGCAGACGAATGCCGGTCATATTCGACGCGACCGCGCCGCACAACAGCGATTCAATCGCGCCGAGCGCGGTAATCGTCATTGCCGGCGCGATGAATTCGGGCAGTTTGTCCCAGGGCAAACTGAGCGGATTCATGTGCTCCGCCAGCAAAAGCGTTTGGGGAATCTCGCCGATTTCTTGCACGCGCCAGTTCAATGCCCAGTTCAACCCGGTGGCGAGAATGATGCCGAGCAGCGACGATGGAAAACGCGCGCCCCATTTTTTCGGCAGGAACAGCATCGTCGCGACGACGACGATGCCGAAGACGATGGCGTGCCAATCGGGCGCAAATCCACCGCGCAAATATCCGAGCAATTTCGATAGCGCGGAATCGGTCGCCGCCGTTTTCACGCCGAGAAAATTATCCATCTGTCCGATAAAGATGATGAGCGCGATGCCGGACGTAAAGCCGGTGATGACCGGCGCGGGAATGAAGGCGATAAAGCGACCCAGGCGCAGAATGCCGATGATGAGCAAGATCAAGCCGGACAGCAGACCCGCAATCCAGATGCCTTCAAGATTATATCGTTGCACGAGCACGATGAGCACCGCGCTCATCGCGCCGGTCGGTCCACTAATTTGATACGGCGCGCCGGACAGCGCGCCGATCACGATACCTGCCAGGACAGCGGTCACCAATCCGGCGGGCGCGCTTGCGCCGGACGCGACGCCGAACGCCAGTGCCAGCGGCAACGCGACCGCGGCGACGGTGAGACCGGCGAGAACATCTTGTTGGAATTTTTGGACGTTGTAACTCCCAAACTCGTCCTGATACAAACGTTTAAGACTACGCCGTGGCATAACCTTATCTCTCCTAAAATTGTAATCGCTTTGCCCGAATCCAGGTTTCTTCGAGAAACCTGGATTCTATTTTCGCCTACTAATCGCGTTTGGCGATGGTGTTGAAAATTGTAGACCCAGTTTCTGATTGGGTCTACGTTGTGAAAATTTATCTGACTACTGGAATGCCTGCAATGCAAACAACGCGATCATGCCCAGCGCGATAGTCAGCCACACATTCTTGGTGCGCCACGCGATCAAGCCGGCAAGAATGCCGGCGAGCAAGCGCGCGTTGCCGAGCGATACATCGAACGCGCCGCCGTGTGCCAACAATTCGGGAAGAATAATCGCGGAGAGAACGACGACCGGCACAAACGCCAATCCGCGTGTAAACCACACCGGCATGTCAACACGTCCGTGCGCGGCGATGAACGACAGGCGCGTCGCGTACGTGACGATTCCCGCGACAAGAATGATCAGCCACAGTTCCATTATTCCTCCGTGTGAGTCAATCCGAACCGGAATTTTTATCCACGCAGGACACAAGTTCACCAAGAAAGTGATTTCGTGTCTCTTTGTGTTCTTCGCGGACAAGAACTATTCTGATTCGGAGCGACCAGCTTCCACGATCATCCCGACCGTGATACCCAGGATCGCCGCGAGCATCAATCCGAGTTTGTACTGTAGACCGATGGTCGCTACACCGACCACGCCCGCGACCAACGCGGCGATCCCGTACGCGCGATTCTTGAGCATCGGTATTACAATCGCGATGAAGGTGAGCGGCAGTGCGAAATCGAGCGACCAATTACTCGGCACTTGCGCGCCGATGAAAATGCCGACTGCGGTGCTCGCTTGCCAGCACAACCACAGCGCCAATCCAGTGCCGAGGAAAAACCAATGTTTGTGCCGTCCGTCGCCCTCGGCTTGGTAATGCGTGATCGCAATCGCGTACGCTTCGTCGGTGAGCAAGTACGCGAGGGCGACTTTCCACAACGGATGCAACGGCTTTAGGTACGGCGCAACCGATGCGCTGTACAACGCGTGGCGCAAATTGACGACGAACACGGTCAGCACGATGATGATGCCGGGCGTCGCCGCCGCGACCAACGGCGCGCCGATGAATTGTGCCGACCCAGCAAAAATGATCGAGGACATACCTTGGGCGATCGGCGCGGGCACATTGAGTTGGATTGCCAACGCGCCATAGATCAAGCCGAATGGAATGACGCCGACCATCAAGGGAAGTTGCGCCTTGAACCCCGCGAAAAATTCAGATCGTGATGAAGACATTGTGTGTGATCCTTGTAAAAAATATGCCTACCAAAAAAACTGGTAGGCAGTTTAGCACCGAATCATTCGTTTATCAAATTGCCGCGCGGTCTCTGCTCAGCCGGCGATTACCGACAAAACAAAAAAAATACCTTGCGAGGAAGAATCCTTCGCAAGGGTTTTGAGCGCAGAGCGCGCAATGAAATCAAGTTTGCCGGGTCACTAACCGTAACATGCGATTGGGTTTGAATTGGAATGGACCATCCGAGCTCATCGTGGTTATATCTTTTCGATTCTGCTTGCGCGGAGTTGTGCCGCGGTTTGATGCCGACGAATCTGAGTGCTGCCTAACGGTTTGCGTTACTGGCGCTGGGGCGGGCGTGGACTCCCCGCCAAAACGGGAAAACCCAAAGTACCGAAAAAGCTCAAAAAACGCGGCGCGTACCCACCGTCAGCTGCACGCTGTGTTAGGTCCCACTGGACAATTGAGGCTTCGTCTGATCTATCTCGGCTCTGCTTGAGTATGTCCGAAAATTATTCCTAGTAGCAGGAACGCAAAAGGAGACACCAAAGCATAGCCAACAATCCCGACATTCCGGACATTAAGCCAATACTCCACATTCATGATTGCCAGCGGCACACCGAGCAACCCCACAAGACTCAGGAGACCACTGATAATCATAAAAATCCGCACCGTTATCTCCAGCCTGCCCCCCTTGAACACGGGTGCAGCAAAGAGCATTGAGAGAGCAAAGAACCAGTCCCACGCAAGAATGTCTAACGTATAGACCACAGATGGCCACTTCCACGAAAAGAACAAAGGAGCCCAAGTCAATCCGGTAGCTTCAATCTGACGGCTTACCGTCAGGACAACGAAGTGGACACTAGATGAAATACCCGCCAGTAGGATCATCAAGCAAAGGGCCGTAAGACTATATACCTTGACCTCAGCAGGTGCGTAGGCGTGAACTGCGACCATGCTAACGACATACAATAGTGTCAGGGGGATGATGAGCAGTTCCATAATGGAGACGAACGGATCGCCGATTGGGTCTTGAGGCGACTTGAGGGAGAGAAATCCGAGAACCGTTGTAACAACGTACACGATCCCAAGGATGAATACGGCCCAAGCTGCGGCTTTTCCGATGGCGCGATGCTGTGGTGTGAAATCTTTGTGGGACATTGTGCTACTCCTTTTTATTTTTGTTCTTATATTATGATTTCGTAGAGCCTAACGGTTTGCGTTAGTGGCGGGTGGGTGGGCGTAGATAATGCTTGGGAGCATGAAAAACTCGAAGCCACGCTGGCGCGAAATGCCTGACACCGTATCTGCGGGTTTCTCCGACACCCGCTTGACATAGTACTGTTTCCTGGCGAAGATACCGGCAAACGCTCGTTGCCGGGAGGTTCGCCATGCAAGGATTGACCGACTACATCACGGAGCAGCCATGGGAAGACACCTTGATTGCGACCTATCTTTTGGTTGTCGATCGGTTCGACCAGGCTGCCCAGATGGCCAAGTTCGTTCGGACGCGCGGGCCTGCGCCCGACTACGACG
>JACRBM010000106.1 GCA_016219275.1 Chloroflexota bacterium | reverse complement strand
AGGGAGCTTGACTGTGAGACCTACAAGTCGGACAGAGACGAAAGTCGGGCTTAGTGATCCCACGACTCTGTGTGGAAAGGTCGTGGCTTATCGGACAAAAGCTACCCCGGGGATAACAGGCTGGTGAAGCCCAAGAGTTCACATCGACGGCTTCGCTCGGCACCTCGATGTCGGCTCGTCGCATCCTGGAGCTGGAATAGGTTCCAAGGGTTGGGCTGTTCGCCCATTAAAGCGGTACGCGAGCTGGGTTCAGAACGTCGTGAGACAGTTCGGTCTCTATCCAGTGTGGGCGCAGGGGATTTGAGGGGAGCTGCTCTTAGTACGAGAGGACCAGAGTGGACGAACCGCTGGTGTGCCAGTTGTCCCGCCAGGGGCACCGCTGGGTAGCCAAGTTCGGCAGTGATAACCGCTGAAAGCATCTAAGTGGGAAGCACGCCCCAAGATGAGATCCCCCATTCGGTCAACGAAGTAAGCGCGGTCGTAGACTACGACCTTGATAGGGTAGACGTGTAAGGCGCAAGGGCGCAAGCCCAAGTGTTTCAGCGAACTACTACTAATGCGCGAGGGCTTACTCTCGGGATATTGATGAATTGAAGTCTAGCAGTACTACATCGTTCCTAGCCATTTACCTCTATTCAGTTGCTTAACAACACTTTTCAAATAAAAACAGATTCCTCTGGTGATTTGAGCGGTGGGGAAATACCCGGTCCCATTCCGAACCCGGAAGTCAAGCCCACCAGCGCCGATGGTACTGGCGGCACGCGCCGCTGGGAGAGTAAGTCATTGCCAGGCGGGAATCTGTTTTTATTTTCCGTTCCCCCACTCTAGTTCTTCGAGTTTTGGTTGACTCGGCATTCGACGCGCGTGCCTTGCCCCGGCGCGCTCGACACGCGCAACTCGCCTCCGATCAGCGCGACACGCTCGCGCATCCCAACCAAGCCGAAATGATTCGCCGGCACCGCGCGCGGATCGAATCCCTCACCATCGTCCGCAATCGTCAACATGGTCCTATTCGCTTCGCCGCGCAACGCGATGGCGACACGCGTCGCGTTCGCGTGTCGCGCGATATTTTCGAGCGCCTCTTGCGCGACTCGCCACAACGCTTCTTCTTGCGCTTCGCTCAATCCGGGTAACGCTTCATCGGCATCCAGCGCGACAGTCGCCGCACTCTCTTGCTCGAACACCGCGATTTCTTGTTTCAATGCGCCGAGCAAACCGAGCGACGCAATCGGCGACGCGCGCAAATCGCGAATCGCTAACCGCGTTTCGTCCAGCCCTGTCCGCGCGGCTTGTTCCGCCAGCGCGAGTTCGCGTGACGCGTCGTCCGTTCGATGCGGCAGGAGCGAGCGCACGGCTTGAAGTTGCACGATCAGCCCGACGAGCGAGTGCGCGAGCGTATCGTGCAAATCGCGCGCCATCCGGTTGCGTTCCCGTGAACGCGCCAACTGATCCGCCATCGCGGCGAATTGTTGCAGTTGTCGGTGCGCGGTTTCCAGCTCGCGTTCTTGCGCGCGTTGTTGCTCGACGAGCAAGCCGACGATGTACGTGACGAGTACGAGCAAAATGATTTGCAGCGGAATGAACACAGCGGTCAGGCGCGGCACCCACTCGAGCGCGATCGCGGCGAGACTGATCGCGAAATGCAAACCGCCGGCAAAGATACTGCTCCACAGCGCGCCGCGAAACCCGTACTGCCATGCCGCGAGCACCGTCAACACGAGCACGAGAAAAAACATTTCGTTGCGCCGTGTGTCCGCGAGAAAACTCGCGAACGGCGCACCCAGGAGATAGGTCTGGAACGGGCGCACGATTTCGAAATACAGGTACTCGATGTTTTGTTCGATCATTGCGATGCCGAGCAAGAGCGGCAAATAGCGTGCACCCAATGCGCGCTCGAGCGGCTTGAGCCACGCCGCGATGCCGACGAGCGTGGTCGCGATGAGCGACGGCGCGACAATCAGCGCGATGTCCCACCCGGCTTCAATGCCGAGCATTCCCATCACCGCGAGCACGACGACGATTTTCAAACCGATGAGAAATTGCAGAATACGAATCGTGCTGACCATGTTTAATCTCGCCAAGAGTTTCTTATCCATGATTGTAACTCAAAATGAATTTGGCGTCACCTGGGGTAGGGAACGCTCGCACGGCTGTTGCAGAGTTGTTTTATTTGTCATTTCGAGCGTAGCGAGAAATCTCTCGCCTTCGACCAGGATGAGATTTCTCGTCGCGAAAAACGCTCCTCGAAATGACAACCGGATTTGTCAATGGACTTGCAACAGCCCTGGGAATGTTCGCCGGAGCGTTCCCCGGTTGTTCAACGATACACCACGGTCATCACGCCATTCGCAATCGTGATCGTTTCGACGCAGTGATAATCGTACTGTTGCGCGAGCGTTGACGTGAGCGCCTGGTCAATGCTCGCGCTGATTTGCGCTTTGCGCGCGTCCGGCATCACGAACGCGCCGACCTGGGCTTGGAGCACCGCCACTTTCACATCGCAGTTACTCGCCGACAACGCGACGACGACCGTGCCGTTCACACTCGCGCCGTTTGTCGCTTTATACGTCCCTTTGACCGTGATTTGTCCGTTCCGCAAACTCACGTTCGACGCGGTGACGTAATCGTTGACGCTCGCCGCGAGCGCGCGGTTGATGAGCGCGTTGATTTGCGCTTCGGTGAGGACGAGCGTATGTTTTGTCGTTGTGGTAGGCAGTGACGTTGGCGCGGCGGCAAGCGTCGTCGCCGCGCGCGTTGGCGCGACCGTCGCAACGACAGGTGCCTTGGTCGGTATCGGCTTTGCCACGTTCGGCATGGGCGTTGGCGTCGCGATTTTTTCGACGACGTTGACGCTGACCGCGGCTTCGGCGATTGCGCCTTGCATGTTCGTCGCGCGCACGACGAGCACGTGCACCCCCGCGCCGGTTGCCTTCCACGTTTGCATCGTCGCGAACGATTTTTGCGCCGCGCCGTTCGGACTTGCATCCGTCTTGATCGTTTGCCCGTCCACGAGCAACTCGACGCGCGCGATGCCTTGCGCGTCTTCGGCGACCGCTTGCGCGGCGATATCTTGCCCCGCGTCGAACGTGCTATTGTTCGCGGGCGCGTTGATCGTGACGCGCGGCGGAGCTGGCGCGGGTGTTTCCGTCGCGCAACCTGCTAGCGCAAGAGCGCTACTCACGAGCACAAGCAGAGATACGATGCGTTTCATTTTTTCACCTCGTCTGTTTTGTTTACATCATACCGTCGCCGCCGAAATCCGACGAGTGCCAAAAGTCACTCGAACAGAGTGAGGAAAGAAACTCGCACAGAAAAAAATCCAGGTTTCTCGAAGAAACCTGGATTTTACTTACGTGAGATGTTTTGCGCCGAAACGCATCGGTAAAATTTCTTTCATCGTGAATCGCTTGCGCCGTTTGCCGCGCGGCGCGGCGAGCACGATTACCGCGTCGTCCGCCGCAAATTCGGAAATCACTTGGCGGCATCCGCCGCACGGTGACGCGCCGTTCTGCGTGACGACCGCCATCGCGCGAATCACGCGTTCGCCGTCGGACACGGCTTTGAAAATCGCGACGCGTTCCGCGCATAAGCCGGACGGATATGCCGCGTTCTCGACGTTGCAACCCGAAAAAATTTTTCCCGATGTCGTCAACACCGCCGCGCCAACCGCGTAATTCGAGTACGGCGCGTATGCGTTCAAGCGCGCCGCACGCGCCGTCGCGACCAGCTGTTCTAAATCTACCTTCATGGTTCCACCTGTTCGTTGAACGATTTGGTGACGCGCACTTTTTTGATGCGCCGTCCGAGCACATTCAATACCGCAATCGTCACATCATCCACGCGCACCTGGTCGCCAACCTTGGGCATTTTTTCGAGGCGTTGGTAGATCAAGCCGCCGAGCGTGTTGTTGTCGGTCGGCAGAGTCAACCCCAGAATTTCATTCACTTCGTCCAGGTTGACGCGCGCGTCGAACACGCCTTCGTTCTCGCCGAGCCGTTCGACAAGCGGCGGCTCGCCGGTGTCGTACTCGTCCTGGATTTCGCCGACGATTTCTTCGAGCACATCCTCGATGGTGACGATGCCGGCGGTGCCACCGTACTCGTCCACGACGATTGCCATGTGGACTTGGTTCTTCTGCAATTCCTGCAACAGTTCATCGAGGCGTTTCGATTCCGGCACGAGGTACGCCGGACGCGCGAGTTCGCGCAACGTCGTATCCGTCTTGCCGTCGCGCAACAGCCGCAACACATCCTTCGCGTAAAGTAGTCCGACGATGCGATCTATCGTTTCCTCGTACACCGGCACGCGCGAGTGCGCGCCGTCAATCATCACGTCGAGCGCGTCGTACAGCGACGTTTCCACTTCGATCGCGATCACGTCAATGCGCGGCACCATGATCTCGCGCACGAGCGTTTGATCGAGTTGCAGAATGCCGCTGATCATCTGCCGCTCGTCCGATTCGATCAAGCCGACGCGTTCGCTGGCGTCCACCATTTGCTCGACGGTTTCGTCGCGCGTGACTTCGGCTTGCAGTGAATCGTCGCGCGGTTCGGCGAGCGGCAGAAATGGTACGGTGTCGCCGAACAAAGGCAGAACGAGTTGGTCGAGATGATTGCGCGCCCACTTGCGCGCGACATTTCCGAACGCCATCACGACGATGGTTGAAATCGCGACACCCAGCGCGAGTATGCCCATGTCCACCGTCACCGGCAAAAACATCGCTACGACCATCGCCCCGTCGAGCGCGGTGGCGACCATGCCAACAGCACCGCCCCAGAATTCGAGTCGGTTGGTGCGCGCAGTTTTCGTGGTCGGTTGAATCTCGCGCACGGCTTGCGCGGTCGCTTCGACCACACTCGCCCCTGCCGCGAGAATCGCGAAACCGGTCCAGATAAATAATTCAAGCCACATTTGAAATTACCAATTACCAACTACCAATGACAGAAACTTGATCTGAATCGTTTGTTCATTGCTCATTGAGTTTCCGGATCACGCGCGCCGGTTGCCCCACCGCGAGCGAATCCGCCGGCACATCTTTCGTAACGACCGCGCCCGCGCCCGTGCGCGCGCGATCGCCGATCGTTACCGGCGCAACGAGCAACGAATCACTACCCAGGAAAACATCTTCGCCAATGCTTGTCTGATTTTTGGACTTGCCGTTATAGTTGCATGTAATCACGCCCGCGCTGTAATTCGTGCGCGCACCGATTCGCGCATCGCCCGCGTACGAAAAATGCCCCATGTGTACGCCTTCGCCGAGCCAGGAATTTTTGACCTCGGCATAATTTCCCAGGTGGACGCGTCGCGACAAGTACGATTGTGGACGCAAATGACAGAACGGTCCGATTGTCACCTGATCTTCAAGTGTGGATTCTTCGATCACCGATGAACCAATCGCGCAATCATCGCCGATGACTGAATCGCGAATGAGCGCGTTCGGTCCGATGCGACAGTTCGCGCCGACGCGTGTGTTGCCGCGCAGATACGTGTTCGGTTCGATGATCGTGTCCGCGCCGATGACGATTGCCGCGTCAATGTACGTCGTCGCCGGGTCAATCAGCGTCACGCCCGCATCCATTAATGCGTTGTTGATCCGTTCGCGCATCACGCGCTCGGCTTGCGCCAGATGTTGGCGCGTGTTGATGCCGATCACCTCGCGCACATCGTCGAGCACAATCGTTTCGATGCGTTCGTTTTCGCGCGCGGCGAGCGCGATCATATCGGTGAGATAGTATTCGTTCTTCGCGCCTGCCGGTTTCAACGCGTCGAGATTGTCCCACAACCAGTTCGCGTCGAAGCAGTAGATGCCGCAGTTCAACTCGCGAATTGCCAACTGTTCCGGCGTCGCATCTTTTTCTTCCACGATTCCCAGGACGCGTTTATCAACATCGCGCACGATGCGTCCAAAACCCATCGAGTCGTGCGAGACGACGGTGAGCATCGTGATCGTCGGGCGCGCGCGTTCGTGCAACGCGACGAGTTCGCGCAGCGTCGCGATTTGCAAGAGCGGCATATCGCCGTAGGCGACGAACACCGCGTCCGATTTGCCGCGCAACGTGTCGCGCGCTTGGAGAACCGCGTGCCCGGTGCCGCGCTGTTCGGTTTGTGTGACGAATTGAAGGTTGGAGATTGGTAATTGGTAATTGGTGATGGCGTCGCGCACCTGGTTGCCGCCGTGCCCAACAACCAGAATTGTATGCGCGCATTCGAGTGTGCGCGCGGCGTCGAGCGCGTATTGCACCATCGGCTTGCCGGCGATGGGATGCAAGACCTTGGGCAAATTCGATTTCATCCGCGTGCCTTGCCCTGCGGCGAGGATGACTGAGGCGAGATTCATAAGTATCTCCTGAAAATTTCATTTGCCCACCAAGGACACCAATCTCACAAAGAAAATATTCGTGTCCCTTCGTGCCCTTCGTGGGCAATCTCATTTACCTGTGACTTGCAAGTTGCCCACTTTGACTTCATTCACAAACAGTGTCGCCTGCCCCGGCGCGGCGTTCGCGAGTTGCAGATCGAAAAACGCGCAAAGCCCGCGTCCTTCGACTGGGATTGTAACCGTTTTGTCCGCCAACACAAAATCGCGCAGGGCGGCATCGCGCAGGCGAATAACCGCGCGCTGTGCCTGTTTGCCATCGCCTGCGCCGCGCCAAAAGAGCGATAACGCAAACGTGTCGCCCGCGCGCAGTTCGTTCGGCGTCAACGTCCAGCCCATCAGTCGCGCTTGTGGCGCGATTTGAACATCGAGCGTCTGTTCCGGTTCCAGGTCTTCGTACCGATTTCCCTCCGACGCGCCCGCGTTCAAATTGCCAAGCGCGATTGGTTCACCGAGCACTTGCATCGTCCGGGGATTGTACGCTTCGACGGCGACGCGATAAATGCCCGCTGGCGCGCACGCGTTCAACCCAGGATAAAATTTCTCGATGATGATTTCGCCCGTGCGCCACTGAGTTGTCGCGTAACTGTTCGTGCCCGCCCACTTGTCTTCCTGTCCCCACGTACGATTTTTTTCGTCGCGCACCTTGATCGAAAAGGTGTACTGATCCGGGATCGGATTGAGCGCGCGCAGAAAAAGTGTGACGGTCAGATTGCGCCCGCCCGGACCTTCGGGCAAAACGGTGTGCCCGATCAATTCGATCAAGTTGCCCCAGTTCGCGTTCGCGCGCGTTTGCGGTCGCGCGAAATCGCCTGCGCGTGCGAGCGTGGCGAACGGATCGCGCGCGTCCGGCAAGTTCGATGCTGGGACGCGATAGAGCAACAAGAGCGCGCCGCCGTTCGACGCCGGCAAGGTCTCGCGCGCGCCGAGTGCGCCGAGACGCGTCGCGAGTGTTTGGACTTTGCGCTCTTGTTCCGGTGGAAACGCGTAGAGCGCATCCTTGCCGGACGCGTTGCTCGGAATGACCACTGTGTCGCGGCTCTCGAAACTTGTCACCGCCGCGTAACGTGTGAGAAACGAAATCGTCCCGTTCTGATGCCACAGCGGCGCGAGATACAACTGCGTTTCGGACGCGGCGCGATTGATCCACTGCGCGGTCTCGACCTTGTCCATGTCAAACGCCAGGTACGTGTCCGGCGAATTGGTGAACACGACGAAATAATCGTTCGTCGTTAGCGTTGCGCTGATCAAAACTATCGCGCCGAACGCGAGCGCCGCCGCGCGCCGCGCAATCGGCGCGCGCAAACGATCCCAGAGCGCGGACGCGCCCCACGCGGGCAACATCAAAATGACCGGCGAGCCGACCATGATGCGTCCGTTGTTCGGCGCGTCGTCGCTGACGAGCGACAATGCAATCGCGAGTCCCAGCCACACGGCGAGAAATATCGCACGTCGGCGCGCCTGCGGCGCAAAAAAATCGCGCAGCCACGCGATGACGCCAATCACAAACAGGATCGCGGCGAACGGATCGAACACCGGACGATACGGCAGGTTACGTAAGACGCCGGGATCGCCGACAACGAAAAACATTCCGGCAATTTTTACCGCGTTCTTGGCGAGTTCGAGCAGCGCGTTGTCGCTGACCGTGCCGTGCGGCACGAAAATTGAAACCTCGGTCGTGTGCGAAAAAAAATCAATTGGACGTTCGATGTAATGCCAACCGAGCGGCGCGAACACGATTGCGGCAACTGCGCCGGCAAGGACGAGTCCTACAAAATACACACGCGCGCGTGCGCGTTCGGCGAGCATCGCGTACGCGGTGAGCAAGACAATCGCGACCGGGACGATGCGCGCGGACGGGTACGTGTAGAGCGTCAGTCCGGTGAAAATGCCGGTCAGCGCGAAATCGCGCCAACGTGCGCGCGTGAGCGCGCGCCAGAATTGCCAAAGCGTCACGGTCGCGAGCAGAACGGTCAGCGGGATGCGTTCGCCGTAGCGATTGTAGAAAATGTGCCAGAATGAAATCGCGGTAAAGAGCGCGGACAGCAAGCCGATGCGCGTCGAATTGAACAGCGTGCGCGCAACGCCAAACACCACGCCGACGGTGAGTATGCCGATGATGCCAGCCGTGATCTTGATCGCGAGCGGTGTTTCGACGCCGACGAGTGCGGCAGGCGCGGTTGCGAGGTAGACGAACAATGGCTCCGAGCCGCCGGGCTGCGTGAAGAAAATGTGGAACTCGCCTTCGAGGATTCGCAAGACGTCGAACATATAAAACGCTTGGTCGAATTGAAAGCCGGGCGGGAGTGTGTCGAGACGATAAAAACGCAAACACGCGGCGAGAGCGAGGATGCCGACGAGGATCAGTTTTTCACGCGTGGAGACATTTAACATGGCGATAAAAAAATCGCAGATTTGAGATTGCAAATTGCAGATTGAATATCAATCTGCAATCCGCAATCTGCAATCTGCAATTCACTGTACTGGGGCCGGAAGATTCGAACTTCCGTCAGCGGATCCAAAGTCCGATGTGCTACCACTGCACCAGGCCCCAACGTCGAGAGGCATTTTAGCACAGGATGCGTGAACGCGCAAATTAGTTTGGCAGTTGGTTAGTGCGATGGTGCGATAGTTCGATAGTTCGGATAATCTATGTCCAATGATTAGTTGGACAACATCGTCACGAACAACGCGTAGACGACGATCTGCCAAATGGCGGTCATCAGCACCGCGAGCCACGCTTGCGCGAGTGGCACCTCGAACCAATCACGCGCAAAGACGAGCACGGTGTAGCATCCTAGCGCAACGGCGGGCGCGATGCACATCACGAACACGAACAACGGCATCCCCAGAATCACGAGGTACGTCAGCGCGAACGCGATGCCCCAGCGCGGCAATTGCGTCAGCGGATACACGCGCCACGCGTCCGCAAAATCAATTCGCCGCAACGAGTCGAGCGGCGCGGCGGTGAGATAGAGCGGCGCGAGCGCAAACTCGACGAGCGCGACGAATGGCACGACGAACATGCCGACCGGCAACTGCGCGTGAATCAACGCCGCCACCGCGAGCGGCAAGGCGAGCGCACACGCGCTCGACACGCTGTGCCACACCGCATCGCGCGGCGTGATCGCGACCGGCGTCGTCGCGGCAAGCTCCTTGAGTGTTGCACGCGGCGCGGTGAGAATCGTGAGCAAGGTGGACGGTTCGTCTTCGCTAAAACGCGTTTCAAAACCGGCGACGCCGTATTTTTCTTTCAAGCGCGCGACGAGCGTGGCAACCACCTCGTCAAACCCGCGCAAATCCGACGTGAGCAGAAAACCGGCGGGCGTCCATTTGCCAATCAGCAAACTCGCAAGGAAATTTTGGAGTGGCAAACCCTGCGCCGCATCCACCCAAACGACAAAGCGACCGGTTGTTTTGAACTCGATGGAGTGAATCGCGCGCAACGCGTCGTAGCGAATCAATCGCGCGCCGAGCGGCGATTCGAACTGAATGCCGTGCGTCCAAATCGTGACGCGCGACGCGAGGAACGCGAGTGCGCGCGCCGCGACGAGCGCGACGAGCAGACCCAGGTGTGCGGTGAGCAGACTCGGCAAGATTTTTTCGGTGTGATCGAACAGTGGGTTGAACGGCAAACCGAGCGGCGCTCGCAGCGTAGTATAGAGTGCGCGCGTCCATTCGAGGAGATATTCGATTCCATTGACGATCAGCAGCGTTAGCCACAATGCCGTCAACACGCGCCGCACGCGCGGCGGATAAATGTATGCGTCAACTGTTTTCGTTTCGGTCCTCTTTAGCCACGCCCTTAAGGGCGTGGCTAATTGTTATTCTGTGGTATAATCCGCTTCAATCTCTTCCGTCGTGAGTTCGACGGGCGGCGTGTCGGTGCGGCGTTCCAGGACGATTTCGCCGAACAAGCCATCCTGCCGCGCGTTGATTTGTCGGCGTTTGATCATTTCGAGCACGGCGAGAAAAGTGACGATCACTTCGACGCGCGTCGCGGCGTCGTTGAGCAAACGCACGAACGAGACGCGCGTGCCGTCTGCCGTCATGTTGAGAATCGCGTGGATGCGTTCGTCAATCGAAACCGCGAGCGGTACGGTCAGCGTGCCCTGCGGCATCGCGGGGCGCAGTTTGAGCGCGCGATGCAACGCGCGCGCGAGGTCGTCCGCGTTCGCGCCTTCGATCTTCCACTCGCGCGGTGGTAGCTTGGGCGGCGGCGCGAGGCGCGCGAACATACGCATCCCTTTCTGCTCGCGTTCGCGCAGGTGCGCGGCGATCTGTTTGAACATTTTATATTCGCGCAGTTGCCGCGCGAGCGCCTCGCCGGGGTCTTCTTCCGCGACTGGCGCGTCGGCTTCCGGTTGCGGCAACAACAATCGCGATTTCGTCAGGATCAGTTTCGCCGCGATGACGAGATAGTCGGCAAGTTGCGACAGCTCGACGGCGCCGGGCGCGCTGATAATATCGAGAAACTGATCGGTGACGGCGGCGAGCGAGACACGCGTAATGTCCATCTCGTTGCGTTCGATCAGTTGCAAGAGCAGGTCGAGCGGACCTTCGAATTCGGGTAAGCGGAACGAGTGCATGTTTGATTTTCGATTTTGGATTTGCGATTTTCGATTTGCCAAATCGAAAATCGCAAATGATTATATCTTGGATTAAGGTCGAATGCAAGACACTTTTATTCAACTCGATAACGTGACGCGCGTGTACACGATGGGACAGCGCAAACTGTACGCGCTGCGCGAGGTCTCGCTCGACCTGCACGCTGGTGAGTTTGTCGCGATTGTCGGACCGTCGGGTAGCGGCAAGTCCACCATGCTCAATCTCATTAGCGGAATTGACAAGCCGGATACGGGGCGCGTCTTCGTGGATGGACGCGAGATCAGCGCGCTCGGCGAGAACGCGCTTGCCAAATGGCGCGGCGAAAAAATCGGCATCGTGTTCCAGTTCTTTCAACTCTTGCCAACCTTGACCGCGCTTGAAAATGTCGCGCTGCCGATGGAACTGCGGAACACGTTCGGCAATCATCGGCGCGACCGCGCGCAAGCCGCGCTCGCGCGCGTGGGACTCGCGGAACGCGCGACCCAGTTGCCCTCCGAGTTGTCCGGCGGCGAACAACAACGCGTCGCGATTGCGCGCGCACTCGCGAACGATCCGCCGATTTTGCTCGCGGACGAACCGACCGGCAATCTCGACACCGACACCGGGCAACGCGTCGTCGAACTGCTCGCCGAGTTGAATCGCGCCGGCAAAACGATCGTGCTCGTCACGCACGAAGAGGCGCTCGCGCGCGCGGCGGGGCGCGTGATTCATGTGCGCGATGGAAAAATCGCGGAGCAGGGTGAATGAACTTGTCGAACCGCGCACTCGCCGCGTTCATCGCGTTTTTGTTGATCGCGTGTTGTCTCACCGGTACCGCGTTCGTCGTGGTGTTGGGCACGACGCTCGACTCGCCATTCGAACTCGCGTGGTTCGCGCCCACGCCGACGCGCACACCGACGGTAACACCGACTGCCACCGCGACGCGCGTGCCGCCGACGGCGACGCGCACGCCTGCGCCGACGAGCACGCCGGTCGTTCGCATTCCAACTGTTCCCGCGACGCCCGCGCGCGTTCAATCGCCAACGCGCGCGGCATTGCCTACACGCGCGCCCACGCTCGCGGCAAATCCGTACAATATCATCGTGCCCACGCCGACCGCGCCGAGCGTCGTCAACCCAGTCACATTCGAGAGCACATTCCGGGTGGTCACGTACTCGGTTACCGGCAAGACGACGAACGAATTGAGTCGCGCGCTCGATGTCAAAGCGATTGCCGACCCGCACGAACCGAACAGTCGTTATTACGCGATGACCGAATGGTTTGTCTCGTCGGATTGGCAGTGGCAATCCAGTGCGCGCGGCTGCGAATTGGAACGCGCGAATGTGTCGGTTACGATTACGATGACGTTGCCCGCGCTCGCGACGCGGCAAGGCATCGCGTCGGATTTGCTGACGCGCTGGGACACGTTCATCGCGAACACGATCACGCACGAAAAGGGACACGTTACCCGCGCGCTCAATGGGTCGCGCGAATATCAGCGCGCGCTCGGCAACTTGGCGACACAATCAACTTGTTTGACGATGCGACCGACGCTCGACAACTTGTTCAAGCAAAATCTCGACGCGATTGACCGCGTGAATGTGCAGTACGATGTCGAGACCGATCACGGCGCGACGCAAGGCGCGGTGTTCCCTTGAAATAGTGAACAGTGGTCAGTGAACAGTAAACAGTTTTCAGATTACTGACCACTGATTACTACCCACTGGAGGATTATGCTTTTCGCTGGATTAGGATTTGAAGTGGTGTATCTCATCGTCGCGCTGCTCACCGCGTTGACGATTCATGAAGCGAGCCACGCGATTATCGCGAACTGGCTCGGCGACCCGACCGCGAAAAACGCGGGACGCATCTCGCTCAATCCGTTCGCGCATCTCGAACCGATCGGAGTCGCGATGATTTTGACCGTGGGTCTGGGCTGGGGTAAGCCGGTCATCATCAACGCGGACAAGCTCAAGCCCGGTCCGAAAATCGGCATGGCGCTCGTCGCCGCGGCGGGTCCTGTTTCAAACCTGTTGCTCGCGTTCGTGCTCGCGATGCCGCTGCGTTTTCATCTCCTCTCGTTGTATCCGGAAAAAATTCTTGAACTCCCGTTTCTGCCGGTTGGTTATCAAAGTATTTTTTACTCCGTCGGTCGCCAGGTCATGTACATCGCCTGGCTGAGTCTCGCGCTCGCGGTGTTCAATCTCATTCCGATCAACCCCCTCGATGGTTCGCGCCTATGGCAAATTATTTTACCTACCTCGTGGTACATGCAAATCGCGCGCATCGAGTTGATCGGCTTGGCGCTCGTGATCGGCTTGGTGTTGTCGGATCGTTTTTTGGAAACGAACATCCTCGCGCGTGTACTCTTTCCGCCGGTCGAGGCGCTGTGGCGTTTCTTCGTCGGGATGACTCCGCCGTTCCACTTGTAATGTGAAGCCACTCATTGCACTCTGGGCAATCGGACTCGGCACCGCTCTCTCGTTGATGGGCGACGCCGCGCTCTACGCCGTTCTGCCCACCCACACGTCCGATGCCGGCATCGCGCTCGCGAGCGTCGGCTTGATTCTCAGCGTCAATCGTTTCATTCGCCTCGCGACGAACGGCGTGATCGGTTCGCTGTACGATCGCTGGCATGATCGCCACGCGATTTTTATCGCGTCGTTGTGGATCGGCGTCGCATCCACCGCGCTGTACGCGCTGACATTCGGGCTCGCGCCGATGCTTGCCGCGCGATTGTTGTGGGGCTTGGCATGGTCGGGCATCTGGGTCGGCGGCAACGCAATCGTGCTCGAAGCCGCGCCCGAAGCGGAACGCGGACGCTGGGTCGGCGCGTACCAGATGTGGTTCTTTTTCGGCTCCGCGCTCGGCACGTTCACCGGCGGCGTGTTGACCGACGCGTTCGGTTATCGCAACGCGTTGTGGATCGGCGCGAGCGTGTCCGCGCTCGGCGCGCTCGCCGCGGCGTTCGGTTTGCCGCACACGCAGGCGCAACGCCTCGCGCGTTCGAGCCACGCGAGTTGGTGGCGCGATTGGCTCACGATTCCCCCGACGATGTGGTCGGCGATTTGCGCGCACGGCGTCAATCGCCTGGTCGGCGCGGGCGTGCTCTCCGCGACGATGGGTTTGGTCGTGCAACAAAACCTGGGTGGTGCGACAGTCGGCATCGCGACGCTTACTGGCGGATTGCTCGCAAGCCGCACGTTCATCAGTTTGATCGGCGCGCCGATTGCCGGCGCGTTATCGGATCGCGCGAAAAATCGCTGGGGCATTCTCGCGTTCAGTCTCACGGTCAGCGCGGTTGGCATTGCGTTGCTTGGCATCCCAGGTCTCGTGCTGTTGTTTATCGCGATGATCGTCAGTTCAGCGACGAGCGGCGCGATTCAATCGCTCGCGACGACGATCATTGGCGATTTGTCCGACCGCGCGCACTATGGCAAAAATATGGGCGCGCTGCACACGGCGGGCGATCTCGGCAGTGCGATCGGTCCGCTCGCCGCGTACGCGCTCTTGCCCATCACCGGCTTGTCTCCGATTTTCTTCGCGTGCGCCGCGCTGATGCTTGCGAGCGCGGTATGGGCGGGGTGGATGGGCAAACGCTAAAAATGATTACTCACCACAGAGAGCACAGAGAACACAACGAAATTTTTCTCAGTGACCTCTGTGCTCTCTGTGGTGAAATTTCAGTTTTTGAACTCAAACCGGTATAATCTACAAAATCATTCAGAGGTCGAACTCATGTTAAAGTCACACACGTGCGGCGAATTGCGTCGCGAACACATCGGACAAACCGTCACGCTCGCGGGCTGGGTGCATCGTCGCCGCGATCATGGCGGACTCATCTTCATTGACGTGCGCGATCATTTTGGCTTGACCCAGGTCGTGTTCAATCCGAGCGCGTCCGGCGACGCGCATAACATCGCGAGCGATCTGCGCGCCGAGTTTGTGGTGCGCGTGACTGGCGTTGTCGAGGCGCGACCGGCAGGACAGGAGAATTCCAACCTGCCGACCGGCGATATCGAAATCCTCGCACAGAGCGTTGAGATTTTGAACCCAGCCCAGGTGCCGCCGTTC
Organism: Chloroflexota bacterium; assembly: GCA_016219275.1. NCBI lineage: Bacteria > Bacillati > Chloroflexota > Chloroflexota bacterium. The sequence continues at coordinate 31,659 of JACRBM010000106.1, read as the reverse complement.
CAAATCAACATCGAAGAAAACGTGGACGAGGGGCTGCGCCTGAAATATCGTTTCCTCGATTTGCGCCACGAACGCTTGCAACACAACTTGGTGTTGCGTCACCGCGCGATCAAGTTTATGCGCGATTATCTTGACGCGCGCGGCTTTACCGAAATCGAAACGCCAATCCTGATCAAGAGTACGCCCGAAGGCGCGCGCGATTACGTCGTGCCGAGCCGCATCAAGCCGGGCACGTTCTACGCGTTGCCGCAATCGCCGCAACAACTCAAGCAGTTGTTGATGGTTGCCGGGTTTGATCGTTATTATCAAGTCGCGCGCTGTTTTCGCGATGAAGATTTGCGCGCCGACCGCCAACCGGAATTTACGCAACTCGATATCGAGATGGCGTTTGTCGAGCAAGACGATGTGCTAAATCTCGTCGAGGGTTGCATCACCGAAATGTTGCGCGCGGTCACGCCGCACAAACGATTGCTCTCGCCGTTCCCGCGCCTGACCTTTGCCCAAGCGATGGATCGGTTCGGCAGCGACAAACCTGACATGCGTTTTGGCATGGAACTGACGAACGTTGGCGACATTGCCGCGCAAACGCAATTTCAAGTGTTCACGTCCGCGTTGCAAAACGGTGGACAAGTTAAGGGCATTCGCGTGCCGGGTTGCGCGAATTACACGCGCAAACAAATGGACGAGTTGACCGAGATGGCGAAAGCCAAAGGTGCGAAAGGACTCGCGACGGTCGCGCTGACCGCCGATGGCATCAAATCGCCCATCGCGAAATTCCTGAGCGACCCGCAGATGCACGCGCTCGTCGAACGTTTGCACGCGGAGACCGGCGATTTATTGTTGTTTGTCGCGGATCAACCCAAGGTCGTCGCATCCGCGCTCGGCGCATTGCGTCTCGAACTCGGTCGCCGCTTGAACTTGATGGACAAGGACGCGATGGCGTTTGCTTGGGTCGTGGACTTTCCGCTGTTCGAGTGGAACGACGAGACGCAGCGTTGGGATGCGACGCATCATTTGTTCACCGCGCCCAAGCCCGCGCACATTCATCTGCTCGATACCGATCCTGGGGCGGTGCTTGCCGATTGCTATGACCTAGTGTGCAACGGGTTCGAACTGGCGAGCGGCAGCATTCGGATCCATCGCCGCGATGTGCAAGAAAAAATCCTGGGTATCTTGAAGTACTCGCGCGAGGACGCGTTCGCGCGGTTCGGGCACATGCTCACCGCGTTCGAGTACGGCGCGCCGCCACACGGCGGCATCGCCCCAGGCATTGATCGCCTGGTCGCGTTGCTGTGCGATGAGACGAGCATCCGCGACGTGATCGCGTTTCCCAAGACCGCCGCGGCGACCGATCTGATGACCGACGCGCCGTCCGCCCTCGCGCCGGAGCAACTCGCCGAGCTCGGCATCGCGGTGCGCGAGTGAGTGACGCGAAAGTTTAAGCCACGCGTTGACGCGCGCGCGAACTCGGCGCGCGCGTTTTGTTTCACGTCGCACATGCGTACACAATTTCAATTTGACTTTTGTTTTTGAAAGTGCTAACATCATCGGCGCAACCCTACTGTGTTCGTGATGCGTTTCTGGCGTTTGAGCCAACACCTGTACATCGGGGACTGCTTCTGCTGAGAGCGCGCCCACTCCCTCGGGAGACCGGACCACTCGAAGAGTAGGTTCCCACCTGCGAAAGCGGGTTCACAACTATGATCGCACACGGCACGGTGGGGCTTGCGTTTCTTTATTGCAGATGGCGAATAGCGAATAGCGAATAGCGAATTGCGAATGGCGGAATTGATCCGTTGTTCGCAATTTGTTTTTGGCGCACGTTCGGAACGGAAACACGTCAGCACCAAATCAAAAATCCAAAATCAAAAATCGAAAATTCCTCTAGGGGTCTTGACACTCGTTTGGCGTTGTGCTATTCTCACGCCCGTGCGTTGGTTGAAATCGTTTTGCCTGGACGCACCAGTGGAGCGGAGATAGAATGCGCAAAGAACGCGTGACGGAAAATGTGTACGTCTTTACGAGTGAAGCATACGCCCAAGTGACTGCCGGCGCGATCGTGACGAGCGAAGGCACGGTGGTGATTGACACCTTGCCCTTCCCGCGCGAGACGCGCGAGATGCTGGACTTTTTGCGCGCCGAGTCCAAGCGCGGCATTCGCTATGTGATCAATACGCATCACCACGCCGATCACGTGTACGGCAATTATCTTTTTGCCGAAGCGGACATTGTTTCGAGCGAAAAATGCCGCGAGGTGATCCGCAAGACCGGCGAAAAGAATCTCGCCGAAGCCAAGGCGCAAACGCCAGAACTGGGCGAAGTGACATTGCGTTTGCCGAATATCGTGTTCCAGGACAAACTGACCTTGCACTTGGGCGACCGCATGATGCGCTTGATTCCCTTGCCGGGTCATTCGCCGGACGGAATCGGCGTTTACATCGAAGGCGAAAAAATCTTGTTCGCCGGCGACGCGGTGATGCCCTTGCCGTACATCTTTTGGGGCGACCGCGAGGTTCTCCAAGCCACGTTGCGGATGATCAAGGAAATGAATCTCGAAAATATCGTCCAGGGTCACGGCGAAGTTCTGCTCAAGGGCGAAATTGACGAGACGCTCGATACCGGTTTGGCGTACCTCGACTGCATCTACGAAAAGGTCAAGGCGAAATTGGCGACGCGCACATCCAAGGAACGGCTCATCAACGAAATCTCGCTCGAATCGTGCGGGTATTCGTCCATCGCGCTCGATGGCTTGGTCAAGCAATTGCATCGGAGTAATTTGCAACGCGTGTACCAAACGCTGACTGCGAAGAGCCGATAGTTCACAAATCGTCAGAATCCAGGTTTCCCCGAAGGGAAGAAACCTGGATTCTTTCTTGCCGCTAAGATTGAGTGGTTGGAGTAGGACAAGTTGCCAACTTGTCCTATTTTAATTTTTCGACATTTTGGCGCGACGGGATATAATTCGACTTGCGCGCAGTGAGATTTGCGCGCAACATCGAAATGGAGAATAAGCAATGGCAAAGATCAAAGTGATTTGTTTTGGCTTGGGACCGATCGGGTGTGGATTGGCGCGCGTCGTCGCGGCGCGCCCCGATTTTCAAATCGTCGGCGCGGTGGACGTGGATCCGGCGAAGGTCGGCAAGGACGCCGGGCGCGTCATTGGCTTGGAACGCGACCTGGGTTTCAAAGTGTCGAGCGATACGGCGAAGGTGCTCGCCAAAAAAGCGGATGTCGTTTTGCATTGCACCAGTTCGTCGCTCAAACTCGTCGAGCCGCAACTCGCGCAGATCATTCGCGCGAGGCACAACATCGTCTCGACCTGCGAAGAACTCGCGATGCCCTGGGGGCAGGGCGCGGTCGCCAAACGGCTCGACGCGCTCGCGAAAAAATTCAAGGTGACGGCGCTCGGCACCGGCATCAATCCCGGCTTTATGATGGACACGCTGCCGATTCTCTTGACCGGCGTGTCCCAGGAAGTGACGAGTGTGCGCGTGCGCCGCGTGGTGGACGCCTCGACACGTCGCCAACCGTTGCAGAAAAAAATTGGCGCTGGGATGACGGTGGAAGAATTTAAGCAAAAAGCTGGCAAGGCGATTCGCCATGTCGGTCTGACCGAATCCATCGCGCTCATCGCGCGCGCGTTGCGCTGGAAACTCGACCAGATCGAAGAGACGATTGAGCCAGTCGTCGCGCGCCAGCCGATCAGCACCGAGTATTTCGAAGTGAAACCTGGGTTCGTGACTGGCGTCGAGCAATTCGGTTACGGCATCAAGGATGGCAAGCGCGTCATCGAATTGCATTTGCGGATGAGTGTGGACGCCGGCGAGTCGGTGGACGAGGTGTGGCTCGAAGGCAGACCAGCGGTGCATTCGCGCATCACCGGCGTGCATGGCGATCTTTCGACTGCCGCGGTTGCGACGAATTCGATTCGTCGCGTCGTCGCCGCACCGCCCGGCTTGGTGACGATGGCGGACCTTCCGATTATCTCGGTCGGATAGTATTTTCGATTTTCGAATGCCGATTTGTGACAATCGAAAATCGAAAATCGGCAATCGAAAATTTCCATGAAACGAATTATCGTTCTCACAACCGGTGGCACCATCGCGATGCGTGCGGACGCGCAGGCGGGCGGCGCGGTGCCGCAACTCGGCGGCGCGGATTTCCTCGCCGGATTGCCGCGCGGTTTTGCCGATGTGCAGTTCGTCGAGTTTTCCAATTTGCCGAGCGCGCATTTTACCTTGGAGCACATTTGGAATTTGTCGCGTCGCGTCGCCGCGTTGGTCGCGGACGACGCGGTGGATGGCGTCGTCGTCACGCACGGAACGGACACACTTGAAGAATCCGCTTACCTGTGCGACGTGACGATTGACACGCGCAAACCGATTGTGTTCACCGGTGCGATGCGGACCGCGTCGGAACTGGGTTACGATGGCATCGCGAACATCGCGTCCGCGATCCAGGTCGCGGCGAGTGACGTTGCACGCGACCTGGGTGTGCTCGTGTTGTTCAACGACGAAATCCACGCCGCGCGCGAGGTGACGAAAACGCACACGACCGCGCTCGATACGTTCCAATCGCCCGAGTGGGGCGCGCTGGGACGCGTGGATTACGCCGGCGTGATTATCGCGCACAAGCCGGCGCCGCGCGAGTTCATTCCCGCCGCGCGGCTCGAAACGAATGTGCACCTGCTCGCGCTCGCGGTGGGCATGAGCGAAGGATTGTTCGAGTATCTGGTCGAAACGGTCGGCGCGCGTGGTGTCGTACTCGAAACACTGGGCGGGGGACGCGTGCCGCCGTGGTGGTTGCCGGCGATTGGGCGCGCAACCCAGGATCACATCGCGGTTGTCGTCACGTCGCGTGTCGGTGCGGGACGCACGATAGATCGGTACGGTTACGTCGGCGCGCATCGCGATTTGGCAAACCTGGGATGTTGGTTCGCGGATGGCGTGAGCGGGCGCAAGGCGCGGCTCAAGTTGATGGCGACGCTCGCGCTGAACGACCCGCAACGATTCTGGCGCGTTGATTATTGAAATGCGAAAAACGCGTCCAAGCGAGTTGGCGATTCTCGCCACGGCTATCGGCATCATCGCGACCTTTGCCGCGCCGTGGCTCGAATTGCGCGGCACATTCTCCGCGTGGCGCATCGTCGAGTGGCACACGTTTTGGCGCGGCGAGTCCGCGTTCATGCTCGGCGATGTCGTCGCCGCGAACTATCGAATACCGATTGAGTTTGCGACGATGCAAATGCAAGACCTGACGCGTGGCGTGTTGATCGTCGGCGCGATCCTGGGTGTGTGGCACGCGTTCGCACTCGTCGCGTTGCTCGTCGCCGGCGCACGGCTGCGTCTACGCGTGGGCGCATCGCGCGGACGCGTCGCGTTCGAAATCGTCGCGTTGCTCGCGATCAATCTCATCGCGCTGGGCGTGTTGGTGTGGCTGCTCGCGTTGCCGTCGTCGCTCGACACCAAAGTGGATTTTCGACTAGGCACGGAGATTCACACCGATTCACTCATCTGGTCGAGCGTTACGCTCTTGCCGGTCGCGCCACTTCTCGCCATACTCGCGGTCATCGCGCAAATCATTGCGTTGTCGAAAAATCGAAAATCATAAATCGCAAATCCAAAATCATTACTCAGCCATGTCATTTCGACGAGCCGCGAAGCGTGTGCGAGGAGAAATCTCTTGACGCGCCAAGGGAGAGATTTCTCGTCGCCAAGTGCGCTCCTCGAAATGACAGTCAGAGAATCCCAATTCGCTTTGACCGCTTTTGGACTCGGTTATGACGAAACAGGTACTTGACTGGCGTATGTTGAAAACGGTGAGGCAACGATGCCTATCGTCGAGTTAATTACTCTGGACGGTCAACGGCTCATCGTCAACGCGCGCCGCGAGGCAATCACGCTGATGGTCAATGACGACCTCACGCTGACCTACGATCACGAAGGTCGCCTCGTGGGCGCGTGGATGGATGGGCGCAACTATCGCCGGAGTTTGGATAATCGAGTGATCGAAAAACAAGAGGGTCCGCAACCTGGACTCTCTTATCGCGTTCGCCGCGAATTGCCCGAAGCGGACGCACGCGAGTTGTTGACGCGCGTGTACGCGCTGACCGAACAGTATCGCGGTTGGCTTGCCGATCCCGCGAGCCGCGTCACGAACAATTCCTCACCCACGGATGGCGCGCTCGCGCGCGACGCGCTCGACCGGATTATCGCGAACGGCACCGCGCGGCTCGAACGCGACCGCGATATTTTCCACGTCATCTACAAACCCATCACAATTCTCCCGCCCGACCAATACCTCGCGCTCGTTCTCCAAGCCACTGAAGGTTGCTCGTACAATCACTGCGCGTTCTGTAGTTTTTATCGCGATCGCAAATTCCGCGTCAAGACGCTCGCCGAGTTCAAACACCATGTCCGCGATGTGCGCGCATTTTTCGGCGGCGCGTTGAGTTTACGCAAAACGATTTTCCTCGCCGATGCGAACGCACTCATCATTCCGCGCGAGCAACTCGTGCCGATTTTTGACTCGATCAACGCCGATTTCGAAATTCACCCGCGCGGCTTGGATTACGAGGCGCTCAAAGCATGGGAAGTCGAACGCCCGATTCACTTTGAGGGTATCTACTCGTTCATAGACGCGTTCACGACGCGACGCAAGACTGCGCGCGAGTACACCGAATTGGCAGAGCGCGGTTTGCGGCGGGTCTACATCGGTATGGAAACCGGCGATGAAGATTTGTTGCGTTTTCTCGGCAAACCGAATTCGCCGTACGAGGTCGTGCAGTTGGCGCATCATCTCAAAGCCGGCGGCGTTGCAGTGAGTGTGATTATTCTCGTCGGCGCGGGCGGCGACAAGTACGCCGACCAACACGTGCAACACACGATTGACTTGGTCAATGCGATGCCGCTCGACGCGAGTGACCTGATTTATTTTTCCGAGTTGGTGGACTATCCCGATTCGGTGTACTCGGCGCTCGCGCGCGCGGAGAACATTCGACCGTTGACGGTTCACGAGATCGCGCAGCAGATGGCGCAAATGCGCGCGGGTTTTCGGTTTCGCAATCTCGACCGCGCGCCAAAAATTAGTTTCTACGATATTCGGGAGTTTATTTACTGAACCTGCAAGGGGCGTATGGAAACAAGGAGACAAGGAAACAGGTAAACAGGTAAACTTGTTTACGTGTTTACCCGTTTACCTATTTACCCCAGACTTGACGGAGGAACAATGGCACGAGGCACAATCAAAATAGATGAAAATCGTTGCAAGGGGTGCGAACTTTGCACGACGGTGTGTCCGAAAGATTTGATTCACATGGCGACGCACTTTTCGGCGCGCGGTTATCGTCCCGCCGCACTCGTAGATCCCAACGAGCAATGCACCGGTTGTTTGCTCTGCGCGACGATTTGTCCGGATGTCGCGATCACAGTGTATCGCGAGGTGAGACCCAGGACAATGGCGGCTCAACCAGTCTAGGCGCAAAGAAAACAGAATACGCAATATGCAGAAAACAATTATTCCGCATTGTGTATTGCGTATTGCGTAACGACACATGGAGAAACGATGAAGGAACTCTGGGAAGGAAATCAGGCGATTGCCGAAGCCGCGCTGCGCGCGGGGATGGAAGCGTACTTTGGTTATCCCATTACACCGCAGACCGAATTGCTCGAGTACTTGTCAAAGAAAATGCCGACGATGAAGCGCGCGTTCGTGCAAGCCGAAAGCGAAATCGGCGCGATCAACATGGTGTACGGCGCGGCGTGCGCGGGCGCGCGCGCGATGTCGTCGTCGTCCAGTCCCGGCGTATCGTTGATGCAAGAGGGCTTGTCGTACATCGCAGGTTCCGAAGTGCCGGTCGTGATTGTGGACATGATGCGCGGCGGACCGGGTTTGGGCAATATCGCGCCCTCGCAAGCCGATTATTTTCAATTGACCAAGGGTGGCGGTCATGGCGACTATCATCCGATCGTGCTCGCGCCGGCATCGGTGCAAGAAGCGGTTGACCTGACTTATGGCGCGTTCGACCTCGCGGAAAAATATCGTCACATCGTCATCATCGCCGCTGATGGCAACATCGGACAGATGATGGAGCCGGTCGAATTGCCGCCGCCGCACGAGGTCGCCAAGCGCGAGCGCGGCTGGGAACTGACCGGCGCAAGCGGACGACCACATCGTTTTATCAGTTCGATTCATTTGCAGCCCGAAGCGTTGCACGCCTTCAATGTGCATTTGCAGGACAAGCAACGCGAGATTGAAAAGAACGAAGTGCGTTTTGCCGAGTACTCGATGGACGATGCCGAGTACGTCGTGGTCGCGTTCGGTTCGGCGGCACGCGCCTCGCAGAGCGCCGCGCGATGGGCGCGCGCGAAAGGCATCCGCGCCGGCGTGTTTCGCCCGATCTCGTTGTATCCGTTCCCGTACGCGCGGCTCACCGAGATTGCCCAACGCGTGCGCGCGATCCTTGTCGTCGAGATGAACGCGGGGCAGATGATCGAGGACGTGCGACTCGCGGTCGCGGAACGCGTGCCGGTGAAATTTTTCGGACGCATGGGCGGACTCGTGCCGTTCCCGGATGAAGTATTGCCGGAGATCGAAGCGATGGTGGAAAGATGATGAACGAACACATGCAAACGGTTTTTCAATATCCCAACGCGTTGACGGATGTGACGACGCACTATTGTCCGGGCTGTACGCACGGTGTCATCCATCGGCTCATCGCGGAAACGATTGACGAACTGGGAATTCGCGAAAAGACAATTGGCATCGCGCCGGTCGGCTGCTCGGTGTTCATCTACAACTATTTCGACGTTGACTTTGCCGAAGCGGCGCACGGGCGCGCGCCGGCGATGGCGACCGGCATCAAACGTGTGCGTCCCGACCGCGTCGTGTTCACGTATCAAGGCGACGGCGACCTTGCCGCGATTGGCACTGGCGAAATTATGCACGCCGCCGCGCGCGGTGAAAACATCACCGTGTTTTTTGTGAACAACGCGATCTATGGAATGACCGGCGGACAAATGGCGCCGACGACTTTGCCTGGGATGAAAACGACGTCGTCGCCGAACGGACGCGACGTCGAATTGCAAGGGTATCCGCTGCGTATGACCGAAATTATGGCGACGATGCCCGGCGTTTCGTACGCAGTGCGCCGCTCGGTGCACGATCCTGGGAATATCAACAAGACGAAAAAAGCGATCAAGACCGCGTTGCAAGTGCAACTCAACCAAGCCGGCTTTGCGATGGTCGAAATTTTGTCGTCGTGTCCGACGAACTGGGGCGTCACGCCGACCGAAGCGTTGCAGTTCGTTAAGAATCAAATGATTCCGTACTTTCCGCTCGGCGATTTCAAAATTGCCGATGTGGTCAAGGCGTTAAGGTAGAGGTCGCGATGCTTCACGAAATCATCATCTCTGGATTCGGCGGGCAGGGCGCGTTGTTTGCGGGGCAGTTGCTGGCGTACGGCGCGCTCGCCGAAAATCGTCACGTCACCTGGATTCCGTCTTACGGTCCCGAAATGCGCGGCGGCACCGCGAATTGCACAGTCGTCATTTCGGACGAGGAAATCGGTTCGCCGCTCGTGCGCCATCCCAGCGCGGCGATTGTGCTCAATCCGCCCTCGTTCGATCGGTTCGAACCGTTGATGCGAAAAGATGGCATCCTCGTCGTCAACGTGTCCATCGTTCCGACGAAATCGCAACGCACCGATATTCGCGTGATCGAAATCGCAGCGAACGACGAAGCGGTAAAGCTGGGTCCACCGCAGTTGGCGAACGTGGTGCTCGTCGGCGCGCTCGTCGGCGCGACCGGCGTGTTGAAATTCGAGACGCTCGACCAGGTGTTGGAAGAGCACATCAGCGCGCGGCATCGCGATAAGATTCCGGCGAACAAACAAGCGCTGCGCCGTGGCGCGGCGCTCGCGCAAGACATGCTCGCGCGCGTGTGAGATAAGTTATCTGACACCGGCATCAAAAAGCCGGTGTCGTTTTTTCTAGGAATCTCGCAAAGAGGCGATTTCCTTCAAGCAATGGGAGTGCACAAACCAGGTTTCTCGCAGAAACCTGGTTTCTGGTGGGTCTTCCGACAAACTGCTAGCCAGCGTTGTGCTTGGCTCATCCCTGGGTTGGTCTAATTGGTTTGCTGCGCTTGCGACATCTTGGGTTTGACCAGTGATTTCTGGATTAGGTAAACCCCGCCCAGGGTGAGCAGCACATCGCCAATACTGAAAACGTTTGGGAAGATAAATCCTTTGGGGATCGCAAAAATATCGCAGAGGAAATAGAGCGCGGTGTTCGCGTCCATCACAATCGAATTATTCGTGATGCGACCTGGGATCGCCGAATATCCGGCGAGGGTGAGCGCCTCGGGTGATGCCGGCATGTAGCCGCCGTTGAACACAATCGCCAACAGGTTCGCCGCTAACCCGACGGCGACAAAACGCATCCCGGGAATCCGAAAATTATATGCCACGGCGGCAAAGACGAGCATCATCGAACCAACATAGACATATCGCGTTAATGCGTTGAGCTCAGGACGTGTTTGCCACCCATCCGAAAAAATCAACACCTGTAGAAGGAAGCCCGCGATAAACATACCGCGCCACCGTAAATCAATATCGGCGAGTTGATTGAACTTGCCGCCCCGCACGATGGCGATAACGAGCGAAATGGCTAGGATGACAAGAATAATCATTCGGTCTCCAGGCAACGCTAGGCAGAGTTACTTGCTATTTGGGGAGCATCAACACGCGTTGCTCTCTCTGATTCGTCATTGATCCGCAGGACCTTGGCAAACACCTGGACGACCCGTGGATCAAACTGCGTATTAGAAGCTTCAACGAGTCGCGCCAACGCGTCATCCACGGATAACGCGCGGCGATAGGCACGATCCTCGGTCATCGCTTGATACGCATCGGCGACGGCAATAATCCGCGAGCCGATTGGAATCGCGTCTCCCGCCAAACCGTCCGGATACCCTTTGCCGTCAAAATGTTCGTGATGGTGGCGCACCAAGACCGCGCCTTTATCAAAGAGTGGAAATTTCTCCAAAAGCACCGCCCCAACTTCGGCATGACGTTCCGCGCGTTTCCGTTCGGCGGGGTTTAGCATTTTGGGATTGAACAAAATATCATCTGCCATACCTACTTTGCCTAGATCGTGCAGCAATGCCGCGGAGGCAATCACTTCGATCTCGTCTTGCGCTAGTCCTAACGCTTCGGCGATGGCGCGTGCATAGTTCGACACATTTTCAGAGTGATTGTACGTATGATGATCGCGTTCGTCTATCACACGGACCAAGGCGCGGAGAGCATCCTGGGTTTGATTTCGCAAATGATTCGCGATCCGGTACGAATCGCGCACAATGAACAAGAGTACGCCAGCCAGGACGACGCTGAAGGGATTAAAACGCCACAGGATCGCCAGGAAGATACCGATGGTGATGATGGACAATTCTTGCCAAATGACGAGGCGCGTGTTTTGCGTGACCAAGTATGGAAAGGGCAAGTGTGCGGCAAGACTAATTACCATACTTACCAGGGTCACATTGACTATAAAAGATGCTCCGCCGGCTAACATCACCATGATCCCATTTTCCACTGAAGCGAACAACTCCCGCGACGGTGGATCAATCAATGAATAGACCCAGGCAGTTAGCATCCATGTTAACGTCATTTGCGAAATATTGAAGATCTTTTTGGACCAGCTGCGTTTGGCTGGGATTTCAGCGAAGAGCGTGCCGAGGAATGTGGAAAGCACCACGACCGATGAGGAAGACAGAAGAACGACGGCAAATTTGACCGCGTTGGAGATGGTGATTTCGACATTATCGCCGAAACGAACGATGGGGAATCGGTCCAGCGCCGCGATTGCAACCGCCGCGATAAAGATCGCAATCGCGAATTCGGGAGACTGAACGAAATCAACCAGAGCAAAAGAGACAGCGCAAGCCATCAACACGATGAGAGTTAGAATATAGACACGGACTTGCCAGGACAAAGAACTCACAAAGCAATCCAATCAAGCGTGGGCAAACGCGTCGATGCTATTCAAGGAACAAGAACATCACCCACGCGGAGGACGTCGGTAAGCCTGGAAGACCTTAGTTCAGATCTAGTCGCCCCACTTGAGCTCAGCCATGACGGCTAAAAGCATACTCGCAATAGTTGCCAAAGTCAGCAAAGCATATGCGATGCGCCACTTCACCCGGACTCACTTCCTCTCTGTTGGAAATTTGGTCGTTGGAAACCAGAGTCCTCTTCGCTTCGCTTCATCTCCCAAGCTTACCGACTGAGCTTATATTAACACATCGGTCAAAGAATTTCAACCTTTCCGGGGAATTTTGACCGGATTCTGACCAGAAGAACGAGAAAAGCGCAAAGACGTAAGTGGCGCTCGACGTCTTTGCGCGATAGGGTAGAAAGGGCTGTCTGCCCCATCAGGAGGTGAGTCCTGATTATTAGAGGACGCTAGGCGTGCCTTTGATACTCCCCGGTCAGACGCTAGTTGCGATGTCCAGCTAGCTGTCGTCGGACTGACGAGGCGCTTGTAAAGTAAAATTGTGAATGCGGCGATTGAGCGCATCAAGGGTCGCGCGCGCGGCAGATTCCACCGGCTTGGCGCCCACGAAACTTGTTCCGACAAAGGTCTCTTCACGATCCTGGGTCAAGCAAGAGACAATCACCATCAATACTTCACGGTTCCCAATTTGCATGGTGGCTGTCTCTTCCAATCGCACGTCCATATAGTTGCCAACGAGTTTCTCGACGGCATTGATCGTCGCCTGGGCGCCCGAGCGAAACGACATGGGATTGTTCACTTTTTCAATCGCTTCGCCGCTGACGATGCGTGAGGCGCCCTGGATTTCCACACGAATGCGTTTTTCAGCACCTAGATTCTCTTCGGTTACGTCGCGAATTTCCGGGCGCGCGACTGGGATGCGGAGCAATTTTTCATCGGGCAATTGAACCAGACTGATCATCCGATAATCCACTTTGATTTTGTGTTTGACAAACACCAAGGTCTCAATATCGCGGATGATTTTTTTGGGTTTGCGCGCCGCAGAAGCGACGATATGAATTTCGATCAAATCGCGTTTCTGATTGAGCACCGCACATGCCGCATAGACCCCGGCGATTTGTGAGAGGGTCAGGTCAATATCTGTGGCGGATGGCTTGGTAGTTTCCGATGACGCCGATTCGCTCATTCCTCTTCTCCTTGACGCAAAGAATGGAAAAAGAACCACACCCGCTCATTTTAACATAGCTGCTTGCGCCCAAGACTACCAGACCGGAATATGATCTCTAAATTTAAGGTTGCATCTCAAGGATGTTGAACGATCCAGATTACATATTGTCTATGAGCAATTTGCGCGCAACTCTCAGTGCGAGTGACGAATTATTAGCAGTCTCAGTGCCGGGATTTTGCCCAAATATGCCGACAAATCATCGGCAGGTTGACCCACATCAAATTGTAGGGATGTCTCGATCATCTCTTTAGTTACAGAGCCACACCGACATTTTCAGTGTAGGTGTGTGGTTCTGTGGCAAAAGGAGGGCTTTTGACGCGCAAGGTGTTTGCGTTGTAGAATGCAAGCCGAACATTATCTGAAAAACACTCTGGAGGGAACATGCCCGCGCCCGAAGACGTTGCCGGAATCAAAGCCAAGTTGAATGGAGAACGCGTCAAGTTGCTGGACGCATTCGCCAATCTACCGCGCGAAACGATGCGCAAACCGTTTGGCGACGATGGTTGGTCAATCAAGGATATTCTCGCGCATGTGGCGATGGCGGAATGGGTGAATATCAAGTTCGCCAAGCTCATGCTGGAAAAAGATGCGCCAGTACAGTTGCAGGAACTCGCCGCCGATTTTCCGGATTATCCCGGCGAATTTCAACTCGATAAATTCAACGCGTGGATGACGGAGAAATGGCGTGCGTACTCGCTCGACGAAATCATTACCGCGTTGAATGCCGCGCGCACCGACACACTCGCATGGCTCGATACGTTGACGCCGGCGCAACTCGAAAAAAGCGGGACGCACGCGGCGTGGGGAAATCTATCGGTGCGCGGGATGTGTCGTATTCTCGTGATCCATGACAAGTTCCATCGCGCGGATATTGAAAAACGCAAAGCGTGATGCCAGAAAATAAAGAAACCCGTTCTCTGCCGCGCGGCGGAAAACGGGTTTCAAATTTCTGACCGACCAAATTTACCAACGGCAATTGGGAATGCGCAACCACTGACCGGCGTAAATCCAGTTGAGGTTGTAGATGCCGTTTGCGCGCGCCAAGGTCCACACATCCATACCATAACGCCACGCGATGCCTTGCATCGTATCACCCCAGCGCACCACGTAGGAACATCCGTACGGTTGTGGATGCGGTCGGGGGTATGGGTTTGGGCATGCGCCGGGCCAGGGGCACGGGTTCGGCGCGGGATGCGGCGCGTAACCGGAGATCACCAGCATCTGCCCGACATAAATCAAGTTCGGGTTCCAGATGCCGTTCGCGCGCGCGATAGACCATGCGCTCACACCGTACCGCCACGCGATGCCGTCCAACGTGTCGCCCGGGCGCACCACGTAATAGGATGGTCCCATCGCGCCAGCGGGATTGGGAGTTGCCGCCGTCAGCACGACGAGCACTGCGACTGCAACTAGGGACAAGAGCAAAAGCTTACGCATCGTTCCTCCTTTTCCTTGAACTTGGGGAGGTTCTCCCCAGGATTTTTTGACACGACGTAAAATCGTCGGTACCCCATCGTCACGACTAACGTTTGGTAAAGGTCAACCTGCTGATGGTGCCTAGTTGTCCGGTCGTGGTACGGCTGACATTGCCCACCGTCCCAGGATTGACATTTCTCCTTTAGCAAGTGTGGCGCTTCGACCGCGCAGCGCGCGAAACCAGAGTCGGCACTCTTATATAACCGTCTGCATTATAATCTAAATTGTGTTTCACATCAATAGTCCCGGCGTATTTGCCTTGACACCGAACACTTGTTCTGCTATAATAGCGCCACGTTTTCTAACCCAAATGACGGATCGCGTCCTGTCCGCGGTGGAAAATGGGCTTGCGTTTTGGCATCACTTGTTGTAAACTGTTGCCCACATTCACGGACGAGGGCGCTCAAAAAAAAGGAGCACCAAAATGTCAGACAGCGGCAAAGCAAAATCACTTGAAACGACTCTTGCGACCCTCAAGAAACGTTTTGGCGAAGGGGCAGTGATGAAGCTGGGCGAAACGTCCAGTCTCAAAGTAGACTCGATCCCCACCGGCTCGATTTCGCTCGACCTTGCACTAGGTATCGGCGGCATTCCGCGCGGACGCGTCACCGAAATCTACGGACCAGAAGCATCCGGCAAGACGACGATTTGCCAACATATCATCGCCGAAGCGCAAAAGACCGGCGGTGTGGCGGCGTTCATTGATGTGGAACACGCGCTTGATCCACAATACGCCGCGCGGTGCGGCGTGAATGTGGATGAACTACTCATCTCGCAACCGGACACCGGCGAGCAGGCGCTCGAAATCTGCGAAGCGCTCGTCCGCTCCGGCGCGGTGGACATTGTCGTCGTAGACTCCGTTGCCGCGCTCGTGCCGCGCGCCGAGATCGAAGGCGAGATGGGCGACTCGCACGTCGGTCTGCAAGCGCGCTTGATGAGCCAGGCGCTCCGCAAACTTTCCGGCGCGATCAAAAAGTCGAACACTGCGGTCATCTTTACGAATCAACTCCGCCAAAAAATCGGCATCATGTTCGGCAACCCGGAAACGACGACCGGCGGGATGGCGTTGAAATTCTATTCGTCGGTGCGGCTGGACGTGCGCCCAATTGATCCGATCAAGAGCGGCGAAGATGTCATCGGCAATCGTACGCGCGTGCGCGTCAAGAAAAACAAGGTCGCGCCGCCGTTCCGCAAAGCCGAGTTCGACATCATGCACGGCGTCGGCATTTCGCGCGAAGGCGACTTGCTCGACCTCGGCGTGCTCATGAATCTGATTGACAAGAAAGGCGCGTTCTATTCCTTCGAAGGCACGCGCATGGGACAAGGACGCGAGAACGCACGCGAGTATCTGAAACAAAATTCCGAAGTGGTTTCCAAACTAGACAAACTGATTCGCGAAAAATCCGGCTTGGGCGGGGGCGTCCCCGTTGTGCTGAAAGATGAAGAGCCGGACGATGAGGCAGACGAAGAAGAAACCGAGGAAGACGAAGAATAAACCGATCCGAGATGCGCTCGCCATGCGGCGAGCGCATCACTGTAATGGCGCGGCACGCACAAATGTTCTCGCGCGACGCGCCGGGACTACAGCATCACTGCGATGCGACTGACCCGTCCTCGCGGGTCTGCTTGATTCTAATTACGCGCAAATGAATTTTGAAACCGGCACGGGCACACATAACCGTCGGGTGACGGATGGTCTGGGTTTGTGGGGCGGCGCATTTCTTGCGTCTCCACCGTATTCGTGCATTTCATTTTCACCGGGGCGCGTCGTCGGCGGCGGGCTTGCCTAGTCGGTGAGCCGGGCGCAAGCACGACAACTGAATCATCGGCAAAGTCGCTGGCATTGAGCACGCGCGGGTAAGCGCGCGTCACTAAATCGCTGTGGTCATTCGACCCGGCGATTTTTGTTTAGTCGCAGCGTCTGATCGGCGCGTCGTTCAAACGCGCTAACGCACGATCATCCGACGGTGTGACGATTTGATGGCAGGGCAATGGGACAAATCACGGCGCTTGAGCCGCAAGTCAAACATTCGAATCGGTTCAATCTGTACGTGGACAATGAATTCGCGCTCGGGCTGTCCGTGTTGCTTGCCGCGCCGCTGCGCGTGGGGCAAGAGATCACGCCCGAACAACTCGCCGTGTTGGCGCGCGAGGAGGCGCGCGAAGTCGCGCACGAAAAAGCGTTGCGCTTTTTGGAACCGCGTCCGCGCAGCGTCGCCGAAGTCAAAGAGCATTTGCGGAAAAAGAAAATTCCTGCCGATGTGATTGACGAAACGCTGACGCGCCTGAAAGATGCGCAGTTGCTCGACGACGCCGCGTTCGCGCAATACTGGGTCGAGAATCGCGAAACGTTTCGCCCGCGCGGCGGCAGAGCGTTGCGTTTCGAACTCAAGCGCAAAGGTGTGTCCGCCGCCGCGATCACCGACGCGGTCGGCGAGATTGACGAAACGGAAGGCGCGTATCGCGCGGTCGAGACCCGCGCCCAACGCTGGCGCGCGTTGGAGCGCCGCGAGTTTTTTGAAAAAGTTTCCGCGTTCCTCGTCCGCCGCGGATTCTCGTACGACATTGCCAAGCAAACGGCGAAACGTTTGTGGGACGAGACGCGCGAAGCTTAGATTTTTGATTTCCGATCTTCCGGCGAACAGAGATTCCAATTCGGAAATCGAAAATCCTAAATCCAAAATCGAATATAAAGGTGAAGGTATGAGTAACTGGGATGTATTGTTAGGACTAGTCATGGCGGTCGTCGTAGGCGTGGGCGCGTTCGTCGCGGGGCTGTGGTTTCAGCGCAACATCGCGAACACGCAGATCAAGCAACGCCAAGCCGAAGCGGAAAAACAACTCGCCGAAGCCGAAGCGCATTCGAAAGATATCATCCTCAAAGCGCAAAACGAAGCGCTGAAATCTCGCGAGGAAGCCGAAAGCGAAAACAAGAAAAAGCGGAACGATCTGCAGCGCGAGGACGAACGCTTGCGGCATCGCCGCGAAGCGATTGACCGGCGTCAGGAAATGCAGGAAGCGCGCGAAAAGAAATTGGATCGCAAGGAAAAAGACCTGGATCGTCAGCGCGAATCGCTGCAACAACACGAGGCGAAACAACTCGCCGAACTGCAACGCATCTCCGGCTTGAGCATCGAAGAAGCCAAGGCGATCCTCTTGCAAGAAGTGGAAAAAGACACGCGCAAAGACGCCGCGCGGTTGATCCGCGAAATCGAACAAAACGCGCGCGAGGAAGGTGAACGGCGTGCGCGTGAAATCATCACAACCGCGATCGAACGCGTCGCGTCCGACCAGGTCGCCGAGACGACCGTTGCGCTCGTGCCGCTGCCGAACGACGAAATGAAGGGGCGCATCATCGGTCGCCAGGGGCGCAACATTCGCGCGATTGAAGTCGCGACCGGTGTAGACCTGGTCGTGGACGACACACCCGAAGCGGTCATTCTCTCGTCGCACAACCCGGTGCGCCGCGAAGTCGCGCGCGTCGCGCTGAACAAATTGATTAGCGACGGACGCATCCATCCGGGGCGCATCGAAAAAATCGTCGAGAAAGCCGAAGAAGAAGTCAACCAGGCGATTCTGGAAGCCGGCGAGCAAGCCGCGCTCGAAGCCGGGATCACGGGTTTGCATCCCGAAGTGGTCAAGCTGCTCGGTCAGTTGAAATTCCGCACGTCGTACGGACAGAACGTGTTGTCGCACGCGGTCGAGACCGCGCACTTGGCGGGCATGATGGCGTCGGAATTGAAAGCGGATGTGAGTTTGGCAAAAGCCGGCGCGTTGTTGCACGACATCGGCAAAGCCGTGACGCACGAAGTCGGCGGCGCGCACGCGCTGATCGGCGCGGAGATTGCGCGCAAGCACGGTGTGCCGGAACGCGTGTGCAACATTATCGCGTCGCATCACGGCGAAGAAGAATCCACTTCGCTCGAAGCGGTGCTCGTGCTCGCGGCGGACGCGATCAGCGGCGCGCGACCCGGCGCACGGCGTGAGTCGCTCGAACAATACTTGAAGCGCGTCGAGGCGCTCGAATCTATGGCGAACGCATTTTCCGGTGTGCAGCAGTCCTACGCAATCCAAGCCGGGCGCGAAATTCGTATCATTGTCAAGCCCGAAGATATTGACGACTTGGGCGCGATCAATCTGTGCAAACAAATCGCGCGCAAGGTCGAAGACAATTTGGAGTATCCGGGACAGATCAAAGTGACGGTGGTGCGCGAAACGCGCTCAGTCGAGTACGCCAAGTAATTACGCCATCCATTGCGTCGGCGAAACTCATTGCCCACGCTTGACGCAACCGACGCAATTTGTGGTAAAATAGCACTACGCCGCGACGTGGCGGCGCATAATTGATCCCGACAGTGCGTCTGACCTTTTTCCGTTTCATCGCGTAAATCAACACAGATTGCGCCTCGGCGCGACGAGGGACCGCACGACGTCGCGTGAGCGCGCGAAGACGTATCTTGATCTCCGACATCAAGGCGTCAAAGGAGGGATCCATGGTAGACATGATCAAAGTCTCTGCCAAGTCACGGTCCACGTCCGTGGCAGGGGCGATTGCCGGGGTCATTCGCGAGCACAAGCGCGCGGATGTCCAGGCAATTGGAGCCGGCGCCGTCAATCAAGCGATCAAAGCCATCGCGATTGCGCGCGGCTATCTTGAACGCGATGGTTTGGATATCTGGTGCGTCCCGACTTTCGTCGAAGTGGACGTGAGCGGCGAGGAGCGCACTGCCATCAAGTTCTCGGTCGAGGTGCGCGGCACGTTTACGCCGGTGCTTCCGCCACCCGCGCCTAGTGCGCCGCCTTCTCCCTCGATCTAAAAGGGTAGAGACGCCCGCATTGGGCGTCTCTACCTATTTCATCTTCATCACCGAGGTTCCAGTTTGCGGATTGATCTGCACACTCACTCCAACGCGTCTGACGGCGAACTTACACCGGACGCGTTGGTGCATCTGGCGCGAGATCGTGGGCTGGGTGTGATCGCGTTGACCGATCACGATTCAGTCGCCGGTCTCGACGCCGCCATCACGACCGGCAAGCAAGTCGGCGTCCAAGTCGTTCCCGGCGTCGAACTATCTGCCGATGTCGAAAAAGCCGAAGTGCATGTGCTCGGTTATTTTGTGGATTGGCACAACGCGCGTTTTCTCACGATGCTCGAAAAATTTCGCGATGGGCGGTACGGGCGCGCGGAAAAAATGGTCAAAAAACTGACCGCGCTCGGCGCGCCGATTTCCTTCGCCCGGGTGAAGGACATTGCCGGCGACGCCGCGTTGGGACGACCGCACGTCGCGCAAGCGTTGCTCGAAGCCGGGCGCGTGACGACGATTGCCGAAGCGTTCGACAAATACATCGGGCGCAACGGTCCCGCGTACGTCGAACGATTCAAGTTGACGCCGGAGGATGCCGTTTCGTTAATTCTCGAAGCGGGTGGAGTGCCCGTGCTCGCGCATCCGCGCGATGTGCTGTACTTTGTTCAGCCGCTCGTCAAAGCCGGGTTGCTGGGTTTAGAAGTGCATTACGGAATGTATGACGACGCCACCCGTTCCGAACTGGCGCGACAGGCGCGGCAGTTCGATTTGATCGCGACGGGGGGCAGCGATTTTCACGGCTTGAACAAGATGGGGCACATGAGCGCGCTCGGGGAAGTGGATGTGCCGGCGAACGCAGTAGAAAAGTTGAAGGCAAAAGCCACGAGTTTGCAATAACCAGACCCAAAAGATTTGCGCGTTTGAAAAACGAAATACCCCGATCCAATCGGGGTATTTCATTGTGAGCCGCCAGGGATGTGAACCCTGAACCTAATGACTACCTGTTGCTGGTATTGACCGTTGGACAGGTGCACACAATTTTCGTTGCCGGCATTCCCAGGACACTGTGATGTAGCCGCATAAAAACCTAATCGTACCCGTTCCAGTCCATCTCGTCGCGTCGTCAAACGTGCCATTGACGACCACATTCGCCGCGCTGACTATCGGCGCCGACAGCAGCACGACCACACGACCACGACCGCGAGGATAAAGGCGCGACGCATCATCGCGGCAACCATCCCAACCCTTGACCGATCAACGCCAGTCCGATCAGCCAAGCCATGATTCTAATCGGCGTCCAGAGTCCCATCGAGACCGTCACGCCGAAGACACGGAAGGAAATGCGAACCGAGGTTTTCGTGTGTGCGAAGTTGCCCGTGTGATAATGTGAGCCAGATACACGACGACGAACACCGCAAGTATCACGCCGATCGTCAATTGCACTGGACCCCAGGTCATCAAGTCGCCGAACATATTCGTGGGCAGACCATAGTTCGTGCACGTCTCGTTTGAGGTGATCAAGCTGCTCGACGCTGCCAATCGGGTGATGCCATCCAGCTCGATGACGGGTTCATTCGCGCGAGGAGTCGGCTTGTTGGCGCGCACCAGGTACCTGTTGTTCGCATACACCAAGGTCCCCTGGGACGTTTCGACATAGTTGTCACTGTATGCCGTCTCTTGGTAAATCCACGAGATGAACAACCAGTGCCTGCCCGCGCCAAAAAACCGCGATTAGAAAAAGGACTTGCTGGAATGGCAAGTCCTTTGTGATCAGAGCGAACAACCGACAACCTCGAAATGAAACGGACAAACCCTGGGATGTGCCGTGTCCGTTGCTTTCCGCACTTGTCCGTTGTAATTCCCCGTAGTAGGTGGGCGTGCCGCTCACCGGTTTCTTGACGCGCGCACCGTCGCCGTTGTAAACGTACTGCGTCACCACGCCGCCAACCGTTGTTTGGGTCAGGCGGTTCTCCGCGTTGGATATGAAGGCGATGCTTGAGACACAACAGGGAAGACAACAAATAACAACGAATTTGACGGACAGAATGTTCGCAGATTCATGTAGCCGCCTAATTTACACTTTCATTATGGAAGGAAATCCCGCATTTCCATTCTATAAATAGAGAGTTCGCCAGCTCCCCAGACTCCGCATACAAAAACAATTTCATTTCGTAGCTCTGACCAATGTGGTTGATTACAATTTGCTGGTAATACCATTCGCCTTCCGGTACCGTCGACATTCATAATATATAATCCAGTCGGCAGATTACGGGATGAGCCAACATGTTCCGAGTATGTGAATAGAATTTTTTTACCGTCCGGTGCCCATGTCGGGTAATATGTCGCGTCATCACCACTATCGATTTGTTGTATGCTCCTTTGATTTGTGTTTATCACGAAAAGATGCTGCTCAACTCCGAGAGCAGATGGCGTTCCTGTCCTCAATGTGTTTGCTGCAAAGACGATTTGTGTGCTATCTGGAGACCAATCAAAGTATTGCACCCTCACCACAGGAAGATCGGTTAACTGAACCATGTTTTTCCCGTCTGTACTAATGATATAAAGCTGTGGATTAGCATCAGCTTCGGTCAACCGCGCACAAAATGCAATCCACTTGCCATCCGGCGACCATCTAGGACAATTAGCATAAGCAAAATTCCTAGTAATTGGGGTGACGTTTGATCCGTCCGTATTCATAATATAGATTTGATAGTTTCCACTTCTCCTTGACGCAAAAACAATCTGCTTTCCATCGGGCGACCAATCTGGCCATGCAGCATCTCTCCCCGAAACATTGACAGGAATTAATGATCGTCCATTCGGTTCTATCATAAAAACCGCGTCTTCGGACAAATCTGAGCGATAAAAGATTATTCTACTGCCATCAGGTGACCACCGTGGAACTTCATAATGATATAGACCGCTGAGTACTAAATTCAAATTGCTATAGCGCCACCACAGTGGCAAAACAGGCAATTGCTTGGAAAGAAAGTAGAAAAGCGATAAGCATACAAGGATTCCAAGCACACGCACCGCCATATGCGATTGTTTAGCAAGTTTTAATGTCATCCGATTATTCTCCTCAATCTGTGGCACATTCCCAAGCCAGTTTTATCTCCAAGGGAAAAACCAATATCCCCCGGTGTCTTTTAGCTTCGCGTCTCTCCATTTGTAATAGTCGTTAGCAACCCAATGATCGGGTCTGTACACTCCTCCAGGCCCTACAGTAGCCTTAGTTTCACCATCATATTGCATGCTCCCAGGGCTGACATTCATTTTCAACTCGTTGTAAACTGCATGTTGCACCGAAAAAGCTTCCCGTTCGCGTTCCAAGCTACCGTAAGGAATATCCAATGTTCCTTTGGTATTGTTTTGGACAACATGAACGATCTCATGTATCAACAGATCAAGAGGAATCTCTTGACCTGGCAGAGTAATAGTATTAGCACTTTTTGAAGCGTAATCAATGCTAATCACTTTGGTTTTATCAGCATAGTTGCTGTTGATGTAGATTGTATTCTCTATCGTCACCCCAAACGTATTTGGGAAAATGTCCGCATATCCTCCCCACTGAAAATTAACCTGATGGTTTCTGATGTAATCGACGTAAAATTTTGCAACGGGTGATTTTGATGATGCAAAAGCTAATGCCCTTTCGATTTCGGGAGAATAATAGTAGGAATCGTCTGAAGTAGGAACCTCTGAACCATTTGAATCACCGTGGTCCCGTCGATCAGCTAGAGGCTCATATTCATGCCCCGTTGGATCCGTGTACTTGACGGGGTTGTTCAGCGTGTACGCGTACCGATTCAACGATTGCGGGTTGTACTGATTCGGCACAATCGTGTCAGGTTGCGTGAACCGTCCAATTGCCGCGTCGTAATATCTCGCGCCATAATAGTGTAATCCGGCTTCATTGTCACGTTTCTGACCAGTGTAGGTGTAGTCGGTGGGCACGGTGTTTTCAGTGGTACGTACCTCACCATAGGCATAATACCACTGTTTACTGGTTTGCGCACCACTGGTCGCGCTCGTACTACCCAGATGGTCGCCGTGCAAGTACGTGACACCTGCACTCGTTTGCATCGCGACGCGCTGTGCGCCAAAGTAATAGTATTTGGTCGTCGTGGTGGTCGTCTGCAACGCACCGATTGAATTAGTATTGTCTGTACCTAACCTGCTGTCCTGCGCCGCAATAAATTTGATGCCCTCTATCTCAATCTTGCGCTCGCGCAATGCGCCGCTCAGCGGTTGCGCACTGAAATCGTCAAAGCAATGTTCCCCAACTGTTGTCGGGTTCCACGACCACACCCCGATGTGTCCACCTGTGAAGGTACTGTCCGTCACCGTGATCCGCGTCGTTCCCTCCACCTCCACACTCAGCGTCGTCCCATTCGCACGGAGCGTCACTGTGACCCAATTCCCACGCGTGTATCCCGCGATGGTGTATCTGCCCAACTCTGCCCAGTCGCTGATGCGGAAAAGCACCAGACTGCCGCCATCCTGCATGTCCACCGTGTAGCCGCTGGTCGGCACACCACTCGAATAGTTGCCCAGGCGGATTCCCAGTGCGGTGGTGCCGTTCGTACCATTGTTCTGCAAACGTGCGGTCACGGCAACGTTGGAATAGGTTGCGCCACTATAGGTGGCGATGTTGTCACCGCCCGTGCTGGCATTGCGGAGGGTTTGCGTAACGATGGCGAGATCACCGCTCCGTTCTGTCCAATTCGCCCCCAGGTTTGTCGAGTCGGCGCGGTTAAAGTCGTCGCTGAAACCAGCCAGGGGTGTGGCAGTGGAGGTTGGCGTTGCCGTAGGCGTGTTCACCGCCGTCGGCGTTGCCGTAGGCGTATTCGTCGCGGTCGGTGTGGATGTTGGCGTGTTGGTCGCAGCCGGCGTTGCGGTGGGTGTGAATGTCCGCGTTGGGGTTGCCGTTGCTGTCGGCGTGGCAGTTGGCGTGAACGTCTGCGTTGGAGTTGCCGTTGCTGTCGGCGTGGCAGTTGGCGTGAACGTCTGCGTTGGAGTTGCCGTTGCTGTCGGCGTGGCGGTTGGCGTGAATGTTCGCGTTGGGGTTGCCGTTGCTGTCGGCGTGGCGGTTGGCGTGAATGTCCGCGTTGGGGTTGCCGTTGCTGTCGGCGTGGCGGTTGGCGTGAATGTCCGCGTTGGGGTTGCCGTTGCTGTGGGTGTGCGCGTGGGCGTCGCCGTCGCCGTCGGCGTAGGGGCGGGTGCAGTGCTAACAGTTACCTCATACCAGTTGCCAATGTAGTACGTCGTTATATCGCCAACCGTCCTCTTGACGCGGGTGCCATCGCCATTATACCGATAGGCAGTAAGGATGCTGTTGACGTTTGCGGTAATCAAGCGATTTTCGCCGTCGTAGCCGAATGTGTCATTGCCGCGTGTGGTCATGTTGCCATTATCGTCGTACTGATACTTTTGCACGCCATCCTTGTGTGTAACCGCGTGCGGTCTCTGCGTGGGGTTGCTCGGATTGTAACCATAGGTCGTAGGCGTTATGCCAAAGGTTGTCGTGATGGTGTTGCTAGTAAGGTTACCAATCGGAGTGTAACCCCAGGACTGGGCGTACGGACTCGCGCCGCCGGTCAACGTGGCGGTGAGCAAACGATCCAAATGATCGTAGGTATAGTTGGTCGTCTCGACGCGCACAGTGTCCGAAATTACTCCGACATTACCAACTTTGTCGTATTCATACTTCAAGTTTTGTAGGTTGCCCGATGTTGTCAACTGCTTCAGACGCAGGTTTCCTCCGTAGTAGTCGTACGTTGTTGTCACGTTGTTGTTGAAACCCAGTGTCGTCAGTTGACCGCTCGGGCTATAGTCCGTGCTTCGTACATAGTTGTTAAACGTCGAAGCGTTGTTCCCCATCGTTGACGGCAAGCCCTGGGTGTTGTACGTCGTCGTCACTTGTTCGCCGTCGGGATACGTCATCGCGCGTGCGCGGTTCATTGCATCGTACGTCCATCCCGTTGCGTATGTGGCGGGTGCCCCGGTGATCGTGTTGGTCTGAGTGATCACGCGTCCTTGTTTATCGTACACCCACGAAGTTGTATCTACGTCAGAAACGCTCATGCCCGTGCGACGACCTATGCCGTACGTGCCCGCGTCGTACGTGTAGCTTGCGCCCGAATACGTACCTGGGTCAGCCGGACAAGTTGGGTTATTCACCTGATAATTCTTGCCCTTGAGCCGATTGAGCGCATCGTAGTAGAAACAGGTTGTCTGATTCTTCGCATCGGTCTGCCGCGTCAGGTTGCCAACATCATCGTACCCGTACGACCATTCGCCCAAATCAGGATCCTTCATCCACGTTTTACGTCCAATCCAATCGTACCGCATTTCCGTTTGGTTGTTGAAGTTATCCGTTACAAAGCGAAGGCGGTTCAATGTGTCGTACTGATATGTCGTCGTGTACGTTGCGCCCAGGTTAAACTCATTGACCTGAATCGTCCGACCAAATGCATCGGCTAGCGTCCGCTTTTGATGTCCGTTTGCATCAATGAGTGTTGTCGTCCACTTGCTGTAATTGATCGTTTGGGACGTGGTGTCGGGGTTGATTGTCGTTGTGACGCGCCCGATCGGATCGTACACGCGCACGGTCGCGGGTTTGCCCCAATCCGGTGTTTGATAGGCGCCACCGGCGACGGTCAGGGTGTACGGATTCGACGTGCGCCAGACCTGCCCCGTTGTTGTGTACGCGGTGTTCGCAAAAATCGTGTTGCCATTCAATCCCTGCGATTGCTGTTGAATCACACGTCCCATGCCGTCGAAGAACCACCATGCGGATTGATATGACGGACTAGCGTTTCCGCCAAGGTCGCTCCGGACTTCAACCGTGATCTTCGAGCGCGGACTGCCGAGGTTATAGGTGTACTTTGCGGTCGCGGCATAAACCGGTTGACCCTGTGAATCATGTTCCAACGGGTTACGAATCTCGTGCGTTCGCCCAAAAGTATCGTAGGTGTACGAAGTTTTCGCGCCATTCGGGTCGGTCGTCGTCGCCACTTTGCCAAAGCGATAGTTGTACGTGTTCGTCGTGACGTGTGGTGTCGGCGTCATCGCATTCGCGACCTGGGTCGGGAACATGTTATAGGTCGTCTCGTACGTGATGATGTTTGTACGACCTAACGCGTCGGTTGTGTTCTTGAGATTGCCGTAGGTGTCATACACGTTGGTGGTTTGGGTAATTGTAAAAGTACTGCTTGGATTCACCAGCACGCGCGTCAGATCGTGCGGATAGGTGCTATTGTCGTAATAGTAACTCGTCCTAGAACTGGTTTCACCGATGCTGTTTTGTACCTGTTCTGTTGCGAGGCGGTCCACCATCCAGGTACCGGAGTTCGGGTAGTAGGTTCGAAGAGTACGCCGATACAGCGTATTATCTGAGTTGTACTCGTCTTGTTGATTCAGATTCCCATAACCATCGTACGCGTACGTGGTCTTGGTCGTAACAGGTGTCGTCTGCCCGTCAAACGTTTCGCGAATCGTTTGAGTGAGATAGACAAAATCGGAGCGGTCGCCCAACGCGATTTGGGCAACATTGATCGGAATAGACGCGTACGAGTTCTGCACGCGCGTGTACTTGTTGTTGCTCCCGTCCATCTGCGTCACCGTGAGCACGCGCCCGGCTCGGATGTCGTCCTGCCCGAAATAGTTTTCCACCTTCGCGCCAGTTGGATCTGTCACCGTCACTTTCGAGTGCCCGCGAAGTTGCGAGGCGAGCGGCGCGCGTGGATTTGCTGTGATGCTGGTGTACGGCGGAACGTTCAATGCCTGACCTTCGTTGGTGTAGCCATACGTCGCGTTGCCGCCTTGCCCATCGCCCACCGTTCGGCTGGCGACGCGGTGGTACGTGGGGAAGAGATCGAGCCATGCCAACGGCAGCGCGGCTGTGTTGTTTTCCACATAGATGCGGAATTGCAGGGTACTCGCGGAAGGCGAGGTCTTGAAGATACCGCCACCACCACCGCCCCAATGCCAATCGCTCAAGAGCATCTCCGAAACGCCATCGAAGGCGGTTATCTTGACACGACCCTCGGTATGAATTTCCGTTTGGAAACGATAGTAGGTCGCGGGAATAAAATGAGCCGCGTACACCACGGCATACTGCACGCCCGATGTGGAAATGTACATCGCGCTCAAGCCATCGCCCCACGTGCCCATCTGGACACTCGCGGTACCGACATTCCAATCACTCGAACAACCCAGCCCGTTCGCCGCGGCGCACCCACGAAAATCCCAACTATACGCGCCGCGTATCGCAACCGGCTCGCTGAAATTGATATCGTTGTACGTGAGTGCCACTGTCCCGCCGATACCGTTGTTGACCTGTTCCAACCGGTTACTGTTGTACGTAAACGTGGTCGCCGGTAATGCCAACACGCCGGCATTATCGTACTGCACGATTTGCTTGAGCGTCAGCCGCCCCATCGAATTCGTCGGCTGATGCCACACGCCGGGGAAGGTCGTGTAATCGTAAGTGAACGCATAACGGCGCACCAACTGCATACCGTTATCTGTTGTCTTGATGTCCACATGGTCTAATTTAGATTGTTGGAGTGGCGCGGCGCATTGATTGAGGGGCGGCTGGCGATACCCATAATCGGTTCGGGACAAATAGAATAATTGTACCTCGGTCAGATACGTGCCGGACGTTGCTTTGTTGTATTTGATAAACTCTGGATACAATGCCAGATCATACGCACGCTGGACTCCTGAACCGCTACATACTCCCTGCGCCGTTTCGTGCTTATAGGAGTAGACCACCTCATTGTTGTGTGTATCAATGATCTTCTCCAGCGCCCACTGATAGGTGACGGGAGTGTCAAAAGCCGGGTAGCCATCTGCGGTGCGCGCAATTAAAATCTCCACGCCGCGACTGTTCGCAGAATAACCAAACTGATATTGCGTTCCATCTTCAGTAATAATCGTCCAGCGATCATTCGTCGAGTCGAAATTGACGCGCCAGTACTGCTTATTCCACGTGTGATACAAGGTCGTGTCAGACTGGTCGCGCACGAGTTCGTACCCTGCGCCATTCAAGACGAGCATGAATAGATCGTCTGCCACATCGTAGGTATTGACCGTGTTTCGCCCGATGTAATTTGTCGAGAAGGACCAACCCGCTCCGACGAAAGATGCCTGCGAAGTATCACTCATCATTTCTACGGCGGAACTGGAATAGCTCAGTCCCAATCTGGGCGCAAGCCCATTGCGTCCCGGCGGTAATTCGAGTGGATAACTGTACGAAGACGCGCCTAAAAAGAGATTCGGTTCCGCGCTTTCCCACTTGGGTAAGTATGTCTGAATATCCTTTAGCGAAGTCAAGCCAAAATCGGTAAAGTGAGCGGTCTGCGCGGTGACGGTCTTGTTCTTGGTGTCCACCACACTGGGCAGGGCAATCCACCGTTTGAGTTTCACATCCCAGTAGAGAGTGTTGCAGAATTCTGTCATTTGAGCCAGCGGAAACTTGAAAGTGGTCTCGAAATGTGCAATGATTGTGGTACCACCCAACAACCATATGCACAAAAGAGACCACCATGGCTATTATACCCGATTTTGCGCTGGCTGTTTTTCATCTTTACTTCGACGCCTTACTGCTCTGGTTAAGCGACCAAACTTACCTCATCCTACTCAAGCGCGACCCCGATCATCTGCTCGTCAAACTCGGCGAGTATCTGAACTTCACGCCGCTTGAAGCCGCCTGCGCGATCTATCATCACACGACCGGACCTGGGGCACCACCTGCTCATCCGGTCGCGCGCCTCGTACGCGCCTTACTGGTCAAATATCTCTACGATTGGTCGTTGCGCGACCTCGAGTGGCACATCCGCTTCAACCTCGTCGTCAAATGGTTCGTGGGCTATCCCATCTCCGCCGAAGGGCCCGACCACAGCACCCTCGAACGCTTTGAACTCTGGGTATGCTTCAAACAGCACCGCACCATTTTCGATGAAACCCTGCGCCAAATTGACGTAGCCTTTCCCGACGAACGCCGGCAAGCTCAGGTTGGGGACACCTATGCGTTACGCGCCAACGCCGCCAAAGAACCCTTGGTCCAATTGCTACGCCATACCTGTCAACGCTTGCTGGGGACTCTCCGCAAAATCGATGCCGCACGTGAAGCCGCCGTGCGCGCTCAATTCGACGAAGCCGCGCTCTTCGGCGCGAAAGACGAACGAGACGAGTTTCATCTCACCGCCACTGAACGCGCCGCACGGTTACAGACCACGGTGCGTGCCGCGCTGGACTGCGCGCGCCTCGTGCGCGCTCACCTGGATGACCCCGTGCCCCTGACGACCGAGCAGGGTACCCCCGTCCTCGAATGGCTCACCTATCTCGATAAAATGATCGCCGATGAAGTGGTGGTGGTCTCCACCGAACATCCTGCGACGCCCCAGGTCACCGAACGCCCCGTCGAGCACAAAGGCGCGTATCGCCTCGGGAGTGCTACCGACCCCGAAGCCACCTATCGCGTGCATAGTGGCGATGGCACCAAAACCGATTTCGGCTACAACATTCAAATCGCGGCAACTGAAAACTTTGTCCGTGAAGTTCAAGCCGAGACCGGCGCGCAACCGGATGCCGTTGCCATTCCCAACATCCTGCAAGCCGAAGCCACACACCACGACCTGGTGCCCGAAAAATTGATTTACGATACCGCCGCAGGCAACGGCAAAACACGTGCCCAGGTCAACGCCATCACCAATGGCAAAACCCAACTCGTCGCGCCTCTGCCACCTACCCACGCGTCCACCGGCAAGTATACCCCGGACCAATTCCAATTATCTGAAGATCGACTGACGCTCACGTGTCCCAACGGTCAAACCACCGCCCTGGCGTACGCGTCCGGCAGTGGCGACGGACGCAACTTTCGCTTCCTGGGTCTCCAATGCCGCGATTGTCCCGTCTGGGAAAAATGCCGCACCCATAAACCGGGGTCGAAGCAAATGCGCCAAGTCTTCATCAGCGATTATCGCCGCGAAGTCGAAACAGCGCGACGTTACAATACGACCGACGCCTTCAAACTCGACCTGCGCCAACGCCCGCGCATCGAACGCATCATCGCCGCCTTGGTGCGCTACAACGGCGCGCGGTTCGCGCGCCGGCGCGGCAAGGTCAAATGTGATTTCCAGGCGAAGATGAATGCCGTGGGCTACAATTTAAAAAAATGGATGCGGTTGCGCAAACCCAGGAAACGGAACCTTCAAATGATCAGTCCGTAAAGTTCGCGCGCGTACGCACCACGTGTTCAGGATGAATCACCAGTGAACCGAGCAAAGGAGGGTAATCAATGAAATGCAATTACGAAAAAGGAGTAACCGCGATGACCTGACCTGGGTGTTAGCATGTCCGCCTGAACGGTAAAAACCTTCGAACGTTCCCCCATAGCGGCAAAGTGCCTCCTCAACGCCGCTCAATGCCCCTTGCTCCTAATTCTGCAACACTCTCCAGTATGCCAAGGTCAGAGCCGACTCACTCCACCCATAAATCGTCTTGTCATCATAGCGGACTGTAATCGTTGCCGGTTTCTTAAACTGGCTTGTCTCTTTCGCCAAATTGGCGCGTTCGAACGCGCGCAGGGTGAACCGATTCACCACGCGTTGATTCACCGTGTTTGGAATTGACGCCAAATCCGCGGCTGCGCGCGAAAAACGAACGCGGTGCGCGGCGGCAAACGCGCCCGCCGGGAATTTCACAACGAGCGCACCCTTTTCAACGCTGAATTCGCCGTCTTTGGTCTCGTCAATATCGGTCTCGGCTTGAAGCGCAAGCGTGATACTTTTCGTCGCGGTGATCGTAGGGGTGCGCGTGACCGTCGCGGTTGCGGTGATCGTCTGTGTTCCCGTGATCGTCGCCGTCCCGGTGACGGTGGCGGTACGTGTAAGCGTCGCCGTTCCAGTGATGGTTGCCGTGCCGGTGATGGTGGCGGTACGGGTAAGTGTTGGTGTTCCCGTGATTGTTGCCGTGCTGGTAGTAGTAGGGTGGGCTGATGAACGAAGGTTCAAAGCAGCCAGTTTCTGACTCTTGAAACATACCGTTTTTGTTCCGCTTGGAAGCGTCGGAGTGCTACTTGCATTTTAACAATTTTCCGTTATGCTTGGTTTATCCTATGCGAGGT
>JACRBM010000105.1 GCA_016219275.1 Chloroflexota bacterium | reverse complement strand
TTTGGCAATGTCAGATTAGACAAACATTCTAAATTGGACAATTGTAGCGAGTTGTGGCATTGATTAGAGAATGACGCTACTTCACTCTCGCCCAATCTGTTCGATCCCGATGGCTGGGGCGTGCCCAGCGATGCCGTGGATCAACTCGCCGATGATCTCGACGCCTTTTGGCAACACTATCGCCCCTACTTTCGCACCCGCACACGCGATACCAGCGAGTGTGCCCGCACGTTTTGGCGCGGGCAGTTGACTATGGAAGATCAACGCAACTTTGCGAATATCGACCGCCGGTTGAATCGGCGCGATGGTCAACCGCTCCAACATTTCATGTCCGAGTCACCCTGGCGTGCCCAACCCGTGTATGAGCAAATTCAACACGATATTCGGGACGAACCTGCATTGGCGACCGGGGGCTTGGTCATTCTGGATGAAAGTGCCGATGCGAAAGCCGGTGACCAGAGCGTCGGTGCCGCCCGGCAACACAACGGGCGCTTGGGCAAAATTGACCTGAGTTTGGTCGCCACGTGTTTGGCGTTTGCTCATCCCGCGACCCGCACCTGGGCGTTGGTGGACGGCGAATTGTTTTTACCGGCGTGCTGGTTTACGCGTGCGTATGCGACACGTCGCCAGGAGGTCGGACTGCCACCCGAACGCACCTTTGCGACCAAGCCGGCATTGGGTCTCGCGATGATCCAGCGCGCCCAAGCCAATGGCTTGCCCTTTGACACGGTTGCCTGCGATGAATTGTATGGGCGCAATCGGGACTTGCGGGCAAAATTGGACGAAATGCACTTGAACTATGCCGCCCAAGTCCCCGCGAACACGCAAGTTTATCTGCAAGCACCGCAAGTCGGCGTGCCGCGCCGCAAAGGTCATGGGCGGCCACACACCCAGCTGCGTGTGCAGAGCCGGCACAAACCGCATACCGCATGTGCCGTAGGACGACGGTCGGCGACGGTCTGGCAACGTGTTCAAGTCCGGCACTTTGAACGCGGTATTTTGGAAGCCGAGTTTGCAGTCGTGCGCGTGTGGACCTTGACGCCGACGATGCAAGTCCGTGCCGAATGGCTCGTGATTCGCCGCGATGCCGATGGGCGCATGACCTACAGTCTATTGAACGGTGTCGCCGACACGCCAGCGTTCACCTTGATTGAACGCAGTTGTTGGCGCTTTTACACCGAGCGCACCTATGAAGATGCCAAGTCGGAATTGGGCTGGGACGATTTCCAAGCCCGCAAGTATCGTGCCTGGGAACATGAGATGGCATTGACTGCCGCAGCGACTTGGTTTGTCGCGAGCATCAAGTTGAAATGGCAGACGACCTATCAACGCGATCCCAGTTTAGCGAAACAATTCCAGTTGGAAGTGTTGCCCGCGCTCTCTACTGCGAATGTGCGAGATTTGTTAATGTCCGTACTCCCTGTACCGCAACTAACGCCAGAGAGTGCGCGTCAACTCGTGGTGACACACCTCGTCAACCGAGCGCGGTCCACGAGTAGCCGGTTGAGAAAACAGCAAGAACAAAACGATTCATCCTAATCTGACATTGCCAAAGTAGTTACCAACGAAGTTGTTCATTCGCCGATAGCGCACGCGCGGTCGAATGAAAATCCGGACGACCCACCCTTCCCTCCCCTTTGCAAGGGGAGGGTTAGGGAGGGGTATTCTCAAGCGAGTCCCAAAAAAGAGTTGAGGATGTCACAAGATTCCCACAACCACGTTGCTGTCGCCATCACACACGGCGATTCCGTCACCGTGAACGACGCAATTCAGGTTCTAGAAGGACAAAGCAAAAAAGGATTTTTGGCGCGCACCTTGCCGTTTCTCGGTCCCGCGTTTATCGCGTCCGTCGCGTACATGGACCCGGGCAACTTTGCGACGAATATCCAGGGCGGCGCGCAATTCGGGTACATGCTCGTGTGGGTGATCGTCGCGAGCAATTTGATGGCGATGCTGATTCAATCGCTCTCCGCGAAACTCGGCATTGCGACCGGGTTGAACCTGGCAGAACAGTGCCGCGAACATTTTCCGCGCTGGGTTGTCATCGCCATGTGGGTGATCGCGGAACTGGTCGCGATGGCGACCGACCTCGCGGAATTTCTCGGCGCGGCGCTCGGCTTTTATCTGTTGTTCGATATACCACTGTTCACCGCCGGTATTCTCACCGCGATCATCACGTTCGTGATCCTGGGTCTGGAACGCTACGGCTTTCGTCCGCTCGAAGCGGTCATCACCGGGTTTGTCGGCGTGATCGCGCTGAGTTACCTCGCCGAAACATTGATCGGCAAAGCGGATTGGGGACAGATCGCGTACCACGCCGTCGTGCCGCAGTTCAGCGGCACGGAAAGCGTGTTGCTGGCGAGCGGCATTCTCGGCGCGACCGTGATGCCGCACGTGATCTATTTGCACTCGGCGTTGACCCAGGGTCGCATCGTCACGCGCGAGCCGAAACTGCTGCGCCGGCTGTACCGTTTCGAGTTACTCGATGTCGTGATTGCGATGGGCGCGGCGGGATTCATCAACGCGGCAATGTTGATCATGGCGGCGTCCACCTTTTTCAGCGAGGGCTTGACGAGCGTTGGCTCGATCGAGGAGGCGCATCGCACGCTCGCGCCTCTGCTCGGCAGCGCATCGAGTTGGATTTTCGCCGTCTCGCTCCTCGCATCCGGTTTGTCGTCCTCGACGGTTGGCACGATGGCGGGGCAAGTGATCATGCAAGGATTTTTGCGTCGTCACATCGCGCCCTGGATTCGGCGTCTCGTCACCATGTTGCCTTCGCTCGCGGTCATCGCGATTGGACTCGAGCCGACGCGCACGCTCGTCATCAGCCAGGTCGTGCTGAGTTTCGGTTTGCCCTTTGCGGTGATCCCGCTCGTTTACTTTACCGCGCGCAAAGACATTATGGGCGTGCTCGTCAATCGCCGCGCGACGACCATCGTCGCAAGCATCGTCGCCGCGTTGATCGTCGCGCTGAATATCTTTTTGCTGTACCAAACTTTGTTCGGCGGAGACTAGTTTGCCCTATGTCATTGCGAGCCGCGATGCGGCGAAGCAACCCCCAACCCCACCCCAGCCCTCCTCTTGTCAAGGGGAGGGTTGGGCGAAGTGATCGCTTCGTCGGCACGCTTTGCGAACACCTCCTCGCAATGACACCTGTGGCGGAGACACAAACATGTTCAAACGATTTCTGGTGCCCCTCGATGGATCGAAACTCGCTGAATCGGTGTTGCCAACCGCGCGGTTCTTCGCCGAATGTTTCGGCGCGACCATGCTTCTCTTTCACGTCGTCGAGCAAGACGCACGCACCACGGTGCACGGCGAACGGCATCTCGCGAACGCAGCGGAAGCGGAAGCGTACCTCGACGAGGTTGCCGCGCGTCTCGCGCATCCCGCCGTCGCGATTGAAAAACACGTGCACGCCGTTCGCCAAGCGGATGTCGCGGCAAGTATTATCGAACATGCGACGGAATACGCGATTGACTTGATCGTGCTGTGCGCGCATGGCAACAGCGGTTGGCGCGATCGCATCACCGGCAACATCGCGCAACAAGTCGTCGCGCGCGGGACGACGCCGGTGTTGTTCGCGCGCGAGAATAAATTGCGCCAGCAATTCGCGTGCGCGAAAATTTTGATTCCGCTCGACGGCACGGCGATTCACGAACCGGCGCTCCCCGTCGCGACCGACATCGCGCGCGCGTGCGGCGCGGGCTTGCATCTGCTCACCGTCGTGCCGACGACGAGCACCTTGTCCGCCGAACGATCCGGCATCGGGACATTCCTGCCGACGACGATGACGGCGATGCTCGATCTCGCTCAGCGCGGCGCGGTGGAGTACTTGCAGGCGCTCGCGGCGCATCTCCTTGCCGATGGAATACCGACGACGGCAAACGTCGCGCGCGGCGATGTTGCGCCGGCGATTCTCAGCGCGATGGAACGCACGCACGCGGACTTGATCGTGCTCGCGACACATGGACGCGGAAACCTGGACGCGTTTTGGTCGGGCAGCGTGACGCCCAAGGTGTTATCGCGGTCGAGCGTGCCAGTGCTGTTGGTGCGTGTGACCGGGGAAGAAGTGGCGCGGTAAGTTGGATAGTTCAGAGTCGCGTGGTCGAACGGTCAAATAGTCACGTGGTCAACAATTCGTGGGGCAATTTTCCAAATTGCCAGACCCAATTCGCGTTTAGTGAAGATATTGAAAGTCGTGGGGCAATTTTCCAAATGCCAGACCCAATTCGCGTTTAGTGAAGATATTGAAAATCGTGGGGCAATTTTCCAAATTGCCAGACCCAATTCGCGTTTAGTGAAGATATTGAAAATCGTGGGGCAATTTTCCAAATTGCCAGACCCAATTCGCGTTTAGTGAAGATATTGAAAATCGTGGGGCAATTTTCCAAATTGCCGAAGGTCATGAAAAAAAGCGACCTCCGTTCTTATCGAACGGAGGTCTTGCATTTGCGGCGTGAGGTAATTGAAATGTACGCGGTCAAGCATCCTGCGCCACTGGCGCGCGCCATTCGACGAGCAACAACACGCCAATGATGACGAATGCCGCGCCGAGTACTTGGAGCAACACCAGTCGCTCGCCGAGCAACGTGTACGCGTAAATCGTGACGAATACGATTTCGGTCATTGCGAGAATGCTCGCGACACTTGCCGGCAAATGTCCCAGTCCAAACGTGTACAGCGAAAACGCGATGATCGTTTGCGCGAGCATCCCCGCAAACCAAAAGTATGATGTTGCCGGGACAGGCAGCGGAAACGGCACGAAGAATTGAAACGGCAGCAACGCGAGTGCGCCGAACGCAAAGGCATAAGCCAGGACGGTGATCGCGTCGTACTGGGCGCGCACGCTTTTGCCGAACAAATTCCACGCGGCATACGCGAGCGGCAAGCACACGCCAACGAGCAACCCGTTCGTCGTCAGACTCACTTGCCCCAGCGCGTCTACACCAGAGACGAACGCGGTCCCCGCAAACGTCAGCAATACCGCGACGATCTTGCGCCACGTCAGCGGCTCGCGCCAGAGGAACCACGCGGCGATCACGACCATCGCCGGCATCGCGGATTGTTGAATCGTGGCGACTGCCGCGCCGTTGAGAAACACGCCGAGATTCCAGAACGTGTGGAACGCACCCAGTCCCGCGCCGGTCGCGGCGAGGCGCACCAAATCGCGCGGGGCGACACGCAATCGGTCGCGGCGTAGTACGAACAGTCCGGCAAACAAAAGAATCGCAGTACAGAGATCGCGCCAGAACGCGAGCGCGAGCGGAGAGATTTCACTGCCCAGCAAAATCGCTTTGACGAAAATGCCGGACGTGCCCCAGCCCGCGGCGGCAAAAATGACGGCAACATAGCCGGATAATTTGGCAGACACGGACGATTACGCCAGCATCGTTTTGGCGCGGTTCGCGGACGAGGATGCGTCTGGCGCAAACAGATCAGCGCCGATTTGCTTAGCGAATTGTTCCGTCACTGGCGCGCCACCGATCATCACGACAACCTGGTTACGCAACCCGGCGGCTTTGAGCGCGTCCACCGTCTTCACCATCATCGGCATCGTCGTGGTGAGCAGCGCGCTCATGCCGATGAAACGCGGTTGATGCTGGCGAACCGCGTTCACGAATTTATCCGGCGCAACGTCCACGCCGAGATCAATCACCTCAAATCCCGCGCCTTCGAGCATCATCGCGACCAGGTTCTTGCCAATGTCATGCAGATCGCCTTTGACGGTGCCGATGACGATCTTGGCGACCGGCTTGACATCCGCCTCGACGAGCCGCGGCTTGAGCAACTTGAGTCCCTCTTGCATGGCGCGCGCCGAGACGAGCATCTCCGGCACATAGTACTCGCCCTGCTCAAAGTAACAACCGACTTGCGCCATCGCCGCGATCATCCCCTCGTTTAGAACCTTGGCAGGGTCTGCCCCGGCATCCAGCGCCGCTTTGATTTCGGCAACGCATTTCTTCGCGTCGCCTTCGACTACGCTCTTGTAGATTGCTTCGAACACATTGCACCTCTTTAGACGTGAACAATTCGTCCAATGATTTGTCCTTGTTATACCAGAAGTTGGCGGGCTAAACAAATCGGTGACGTGGCGGGTACGCGTTTTGTTGAGACAAAAATCTATCATCCGGCAGACGCACTGCGTCCGCGATTGTGTTACGCTGGCGTCACTACAATCAGAAACAGGTCAATGCGTCGTACCTGCTTTACCGACAACGATTGAAAAGGAGAAATTACAATGACAGCGCGCATCACTTTTTTGCTTGCGAGTTTGGCTTTACTCGTCGTTCTGATCGCGGCGTGTTCGTCGCCGACGCCTGCCGCGCCGGCGACAGTGAACGTCGTGAATTTGCAAACTCCGGTTCCGCCGACCCAAGCGCCTTCCGCTTCGATGGCGAATCCCGCGTCCGTGTACTGCGTCCAACAAGGCGGCAAGTCCGAGATTCGCAAAGATGCGAAAGGCGAAGTCGGTTATTGCGTGTTCCCCGACAAGAGCGAATGCGAAGAGTGGGCGTTCCAACGCGGCGAGTGCAAACCCGGCGCGAAACCGACGACTGCCCCAATCGCCGCGATGGCGAATCCCGCGTCCGTGTACTGCGTCCAACAAGGCGGCAAGTCCGAGATTCGCAAAGATGCGAAAGGCGAAGTCGGCTATTGCGTGTTCCCCGACCAGAGCGAATGCGAAGAGTGGGCGTTCCAACGCGGTGAATGCAAACCCGGCGCGAAAATAACCCAGGTGCAGTTGACCAAAGCCGACAATGGCAAGACGATTAAGATCGCGCAAGGCGTTACCATTGAAGTGGTGCTCGAAGGCAATCCTGGGTCAACCGGATATTTGTGGGGCTTGGAATCTGGTAACGATGTGGTTCTGAAACCACAAGGGGATTTCAAATTCTCTTCTGCTTCGAACATGCCGGGTGCGGGGGGCAAGTTCTCGTTCAAATTCACCGCGGCGAGCGTGGGCACCGCGACGTTGAAATTCGCGAACAAACAACCGTGGAACCTGAACGATCCGAAAGCAGAGACATTTACGGTGACGATTCAAGTGACTGGCGCGCAATCCTCTGCGCCCAATCCGTAGGCGTACTGCGACCTTGCGAAGGTTTACACTTCGCGCCTTCGCAAGGTTTCAATTCGCTCCGTGCTTGTCGCGATACATTTGCGCGTCCGCTTCGCGCAACACGTTGAGCAAGGTGCCGGATCGTTCGCCTGTCGCCGCGCCGAGCGCCAGACTCAGCGGTAGCGTCACCTCCGCATTGTGACGGGCTAGCGATTGTCGCACGCGCGCGAGCATACGTTGTGCGACGACCACGCACGTATTGGGCAACAGCACGGCGAACTCGTCGCCGCCGATCCGCGCCACAATGTCGTCGCCGCGAAACGCATCGGTCAACACGTTCGCCGCGCCGCGCAACAAATCGTCGCCGGCGGCGTGCCCTTGTTGGTCGTTCGTCGTTTTGAGTCCGTTCACATCGCACATCACGATGCTGACCGGAAAATAGCGGCTGTGCTCCAGGCGTTTTAGTTCTTCTTCAAAGAACGCGCGATTGTACAAATCCGTCAACGCATCGTGCGTGCCCAGATACTCCAAACGCAGCACGGCTTGCCGGCGTTCGGTCACGTCACGCGCGATGTGAAACGAGCCGGTCACCACTTCGCCATCGCGAAAAGTGCTCCCCCGCACTTC
The DNA here is from genome assembly GCA_016219275.1 of Chloroflexota bacterium. Taxonomy (NCBI): domain Bacteria; kingdom Bacillati; phylum Chloroflexota; species Chloroflexota bacterium. Next base: position 89,611 of record JACRBM010000105.1, on the reverse strand, counting down.
CAGGGACACGCGCCGCCCGTCGCGAGTCAGCATTTCCATCAGGATCGGGTCGAGCGACGCGTCGCGCAAAATTCTTTCCATCATCGCGCGCGCTTCGGCTTGGCTTTCCGGCACAACAAAATCAAGCGGGTCCCTGCCGACTAGGTCCGGCACCATGTAGCCCAGCGTGCGGCACACCGCGCGATTGACCATCGTGATCTTGCCGTCCGCGCCGAGCGCAAAAATCAAATCGTTCGCTTCCTCGATGTACGTCCGCCAGCGGTCTTCGCTGCGCCGCAACGCGGTTTCGGCGCGCTGTCGTTCCGCAATCTCGAACTTGAGTCCCTGGTTAATGTCCTCCAAATTCATCGCGCGTCGCACGCGCGAAATAATGATCGGCGCGATAATCGCCGAGACGACCAGGGCATCCAATTCACCCAACCAAAAAATGATCGGCGAGATCGTGCCTTGCATCAGCAACATGATGATCGAGTTGGAAATTGCCGTTAGAACCAGCGCCGCCAGAATCGAGATTACTACAAAGTGTCCAGGTCGAACATTTTTGAGCCACCGTGTAAACGAATCAGCCATGTCTGCTCCCAAACTAGTCCCTCAACCTAGATCATACAACTATATGCTCTTGCCTGCGCTTCCAGATTTATTCCAAGAATATTCGGCGTCCGGTATAGTAAAATTTTGACATTCGCCGCGGCTTGGACGTGCGGAAATTGAATCGGAATCCCAAACCCGAAGGGTCTCCGAGACCCTTCGGGTTTGGGGCGTCTTTTTCCAAAAGCAAATCTCAACATCTATAGAAAGGAACTACCACGCCATCAGGCGCACGAATGCGGCGACGACTTGCGGGTCGAATTGCTTGCCGCTCATCGCGAGAAGATACTCGCGCACGCGCGTGGTCTCCCACGCCGGGCGGTACGGGCGATCCGACGTGAGCGCGTCCCAGACATCCACTACTGCAAAGATGCGCGCGGTCAGCGGAATCTGTTCGCCCTTGAGTCCGCGCGGATAACCGGCGCCGTCCCAGCGTTCGTGGTGACAGTACGGAATATCCAAGGCGCGACCCAGGAATTTGATCGGGGCGAGCAACTGATACGCGTACAGCGGATGCCGCCGCATCAATTCCCACTCCGCGTCCGTGAGCGGACCGGGCTTGAGCAAGATTTGATCCGGCACTCCCATCTTGCCGATGTCGTGGAGCAACGCGCCGCGCCGGACGTTCACGAGTTCGGCGTCGTCCAAGCCCATCGCGCGCGCGAGGCGCACGGTCAGTTCCGTCACGCGTTGCGTGTGCCCTTCCGTCTCTTCGTCGCGTAGATCGAGCGTGCGCGACCAGCCCTCGATCGTCGTATCGTACGCCAGTGCCAGCTCGACATTCGAACGTTCCAAGTCGTGGAAAAGTTGCGCGTTGTCCATCGCAATCGCGGCTTGATTCGCAATGGCTTCGAGAAAATTCTGCCCGTCCGCATCCAAGCCGCGCGGCGTGCGATGGAACAATTCGAGCACGCCTTTGATTTGACCTTTGGCGATGAGCGGCGCGGCATAGTACGCGCCCAGGTTCTCGCCAAACTCAGTTTGGAGATGGCGCGTCAGTGTGCTCATCGGCGCGGACGCTTGCCGGCTGATGTACGCCGACACATCCGCCAGCGCGAACACACGTCGTTCGAGCGCCGCCGTCCCAGCCAGTTCTTCGCCCAAGCGCACGCTGACCCGCGCGCCGTCGCGCACGCCCAAGCCGCGCCCAGCGCGAAATTCGAACGCGTGCAGATGCGGATTGAACGCGAGAATATCAGCGCCGTCCATGCCCAGTCCCATCATCGCGCGCTCAAGCAGAATGCTCAACGTCACGTCCAGGTCCATGGACGATGTGATCGCCATGTCCACCGTCCGCAACGCCTGCACCTGGTCCAAACGACGTTGGGTCTGATTGTGCAAACGTTGGCGATGCAGTGCGCTCCCCGCCATTTCGGCAAGCGTGGTCAGAATGTACACCTGATCCTCGCTCAATTGATGCGGTTCTTGGACCGAGACAAAGAGCACACCGATGGAATCTTGCGCGGTGCGAATCGGGACTGCCGCGCCGCGCAATCTGTCCGGCACCCGCGTGCGATTCGCCGCGCTGGTGCGCGGGTCGTTCTTGAAATCGGATGAGAGATACACTTGCCCCGACACAAAAACCTGCCCGGCAATGCCTTCGCCCGGTTTCAGCGGCGTCGTATCCGCCGGAAAACCGCGCGCGGCGGCTTGGACCAACTGATTCTTGGCGGGATCGTACAGCCAAATCGTTGCGGCGTGCGCGTGAAGCACGGACAGCGTTTCGTCGAGCAATATCGCCATCATCTGATCGAGTGACTGCGCCGCGCGTAACGCGGTGGATATTCGGCTCAACGCTTCGAGCGCGGCAAGCCGCCGCCGCGTTTCTTCAAACAGCCGCGCGTTTTCCAGCACACCGGCAGCGTGTGCCGCGAGCATCTCCAGTAACACCTGGTCGTCTGCTGTGTAAACGTGCGGGCGGTACGATTGCACCGACAACATCCCGGTCACGCGGGCGCCGGCGCGCAACGGCACGGCTAACACAGCGCGCACACGCGCCTCGTCCCCAAAGTGAATGAACTCGTTGTCGGCGGGCAAATCGTCAATCAGCACCGGCTTGCCCGTCGGAATCACTTGTCCCATCAAGCCCTGATCGGACACTGTCCGAATGACCGGCGAACGTCCGCCGCGATCTATCAAATAGACCGCGACATTTTCGGCGTGCGCCTCGTCGCGCAGTCCGATGACGAACGCTTCGCACGGCATCAGTTGCGCGGCGGCGCGATGAATCGCGATATAGACGCGTTCCAAATCCATGCCTGCGCTGATGATTTCCTGGCTCGCCCAATGCAAAACATCGTGCCGTTCCGCCGCGCTCACCGCCTCTTGATACAACCGCGCATTCTCCATCGCGACCGAGATTTGGCTTGCGAACAAGGTCAGGAGTTTTTCGTCTTGCGCGGTGAACGCATTTTCCGCGAGACTCGTCACGACGATCACGCCTCGCACGGCATCTTCGTGGACGAGAGGGATCCACATGCCCGAACGCACCGGCGTCCCGTGCTTGATCCAACGCGGATCCTGGGTCACATCGGGCACGTACACCGGCGCGCCGGTTTTCGCCACCAGTCCGACGATGCCCCGTTCTTCGCCGACGCGAAAAGCCCAGGTAGGCATGGTGGACGGGTTCAAATCGAGTCCGACGCCAAATTCAAACTGCACCATCTCCTCGGCGGGGTAAATGAGAAAGACACCCACGTGATCCGCATGGACGGCTTGGCGCGCGGTTTGACACAACGATTCCAGTTGCGCGCGCGAATCGAGCGAGCGATTGACCGTGAGACCGGCTTGATACAACAAACCGAATTGTTCGGCGCGCAATTCCGCGTCGTCGAACAACCGCACGCGCTCGATCACGATCCCCAGTTGTTGCCCGACCGTCCGCATAAACGTGGTTTCTTCTTCCGTCCATCCGTGCGGTTGCGGCAAGCACACACTCAACCCGCCGATGGTTTTTCCTTGTGCGCGCAGCGGCACCAACAGCGATGCGTGAAAACCGAATTGTCGCATCGTCTGTGCGACCGGATGCTCCACGCGGTTCCAATCGTTGACGACGGCGAATTGTTCGTACGCCATTCCGCTCAAGGCGTGCATCTGTGTCTGCACTTGCTCGAACTCGGCGGGCACGCCACGAATTGCAAAAGCGCGCGCATGTCCGTTGGTCGGCACAACCCACACGCCGCCAATCGGCGCATCCAGCGCGCGCAGAATCTCGTCGAGCGCGACGTTCAACACGGCATCGAGGTTCGCGGCAGACTCGACCGCGGCGGTGAAAATCGCGTTGAGCGCGGCTTGATACGCGACGCGACGGCGAATCTCTTCTTCCGCGCGTTGCCGCGCGGTCACGTCTTGCTTGATCGCGACCAAGTGCGTGATATCCGCGCCATCCGCGCGCACCGGTGTGATCGTCATCTCCTCGGTGTATTCACCGCCGTCTTTGCGCCGATTGACCAATTGCCCGCACCACACGCGACCGGCAAGCACGGTGTCCCACAGGTCGCGATAAAATTCGCGCGCTTGTTTGCCTGACCAAATCAAGTCGCGCGGATCTTTGCCGATGGCTTCGTCCATCGCGTAGCCGGTCATCGCGACGAACGCATCGTTGCACCACTGGATCGTTCCGCGCGTGTCAGTAATGACGATGCCGTTCGCCGCGGCTTGCAACGCGGTGACCTGGAGTTGACGTTGCGCCTCGGCTTGCTTCCGCAAGGTAATATCGCGCGTGACGCCAATCGTGGCGGATGTTTTGTCACCTTCACCGCGCATCGCCGTCCAACGTAACTCGGCAGGAAACTGTGTGCCGTCTTTTTTGAGCAAGGTACACTCGAGAGTGCTGACACCCCTCTCGCGCGCCAGCTTCTGCGCGCTGTCAATGATGCGTTGGCGATCCTGCTTCGCCACCAGTTGGATCGCGTTCAAACCGATCAATTCGTCTGCGCTGGCATAGCCATGAATGTGCGCGAGTTGATCGTTGCAGAAAAGAATCGTGCCATTCGCCGCAATCATCGAGATCGCGTCGGGGGAAACCTGGACGAGCGTGCGATACCGTTCTTCACTCGCGCTCAACGCCGCGGTGCGCTCGGCGACGCGTTGCTCCAACTCGGCGGCATGCGCGCGCAGTTGCCGGTCTTGATCGGCAAGCGCGTCTGCCATCGCGTCGAAGGCAGTCGCCAGTTGTCCCACTTCATCGCCGGTCGTCATACCGACGCGGCGAGTCATCTCGCCGGCGGCACGTGCGTGCACCGTGTCCGTCACGCGGCGCAACGGACGCGCCCACCACCGCGCGCCCAGCACCGCGCTCGCAATCGCGATGAGACTGACGAGTAAGGCAGTTTGGAGTGAGCGATTCGTCTGCGCGTCCAATTCCGCGAATATCACCGGCTCGGAGGTAAACACGCCGTACACCCAGCGTTTGCCATGGAGCGGCGCGATAGCGCCATGCGATGTTACCTCATCGCCAAATGCGCCCCGCACGTGCGCGTCCGCCGTCGCGTCGTACAACACTTCGCGCGAACGTTCCACAAGTTGGGGATGATTCAATGGCGCGGTGAGCCGCTCGCGCGTCTCAGGTCCCCAGCGTTCCTCCGCGATCATCTTGGCGAGGACATCTGCCGGCAATGGCGCTAGCGGACGAAACCGCCGCTCGGGGTGCGCGGTATCGCTCAGTAAAATTCCCGCGTCGTTCCACAAGAGACCGAAACTGCCGCGCCCCATGTACTCGAGGCGTGTGCGCGCGAGTTCGTCAAAACGCGTCATCGGCAATCCGCCGATCAGCGTACCCAACACGACGCCATCATTCGCGCGCACAGGCGCGGAGAAATGCAAATGAGGCACATCTTCCAAGGGGTCGCTATGCGGCTCGTCGAACGCGGTGTTGCCGGCAATCGCGGATTGAAACGCGGGTGTGGTCAGATAACTTTGACCGACCCGCGTGGTCGGCATCGCGAAGAGCACACGACCGGCTTGATCGGTCAGGAGAATTGCGCGGTAGGTATGCGCGCGGCGCGTTTCGTCAAATATCAACGCCAATTCATCGCGCGCCGCGGCATTTTGCGGATCGCGCAAGAATTCGACCGCCGCGGGCATGCGCGCGAGGACGCTCAGATCGGCAAGCGTATCGTCGAGAAATTCGTCTATCTCGTCGGCGGCATTGTGCGCTTGCAAGATGTTGCGTTCGCGCGCGGCAACCAACAATTCGTCGCGATGCGCCGCGCCATTGTAGAGCGTTACCAGCACAAGCGGCACAATCGCCATTGCCACGAGTAGGATGGCAAGTTGGGTTACCAGGGGCAAGTTACGCCAATTCAACCGAGACAGCAACCGAATCATTTTTTCAAACGCACCAGACTATAATCCTGAAAGGTAACTAATCCACGCGCCTGAACCTGCGGCAAGCCGGTGACGTCGGCGCGATAGATGATGAACTGGACATTTTCCATGATCGGCAGAAACACCAGATCGCGCGCGAGAATTTCCTGGGCGCGAAAATACGCGCGCGCGCGGTCTTCTAATTTCGTCAGCCGCGCGCCTTCGTCTAACGCGGCATCCAACTCTGGATTGGCATAACCCATAAACTGATACCCGCTCTTGGAACCGAACCGATAGTTCAAATTGTCCGGGTCGGGACCCTGACTGCCGTTCGTCAGCGCGAGATCGAAATTTTTTTCGGTGAACACGCGCGCGTTCCAATCGGTCGTCGCGAGTAACACAGGTTCCAGCTCGATGCCGACGCGCTGCAAATCGGTTTGCATCGCCAGCGCGATTTCTTTGAACGGCGACGCGTTAAACGCGAGCAAGGTCCATTGCGCGCGCGTGCCGTTCGCGTGGCGCGCGAGTCCGGCTTGGTCGAGCAATTTTTCGGCGGCGGCAATATCGCCATCCGGCACACGCGCCTCGGGATCGAATGCCCAGGGTATCGCCGGGGTGTAGAAACCCTCGCCGGGGATACCGTATCCGAGCACGGCGCGATCAACAATCATCGGGCGATCCAGCGCCATGCTAACCGCCTGGCGCACGCGCAGGTCATCAAATGGCTTGCGCCGGAAATTAAAGCCCGCGTAAAAGCGCGCCGGGTGCAGAAAGGTTTTGACGATTACTGCCGGCGCGTTTTGCAACACGCGGATGGTTTCGAACGCGGGACGCGCCAACGTGTAATCGGCTTCGCCACGCGCGATCAAATCGCCGGCGGTGGACGAGTCTTTGAGCACCCGGTACGTCACCTGGTCGAGGTACGGACCGCGCTTGAAGTAATCGCGATTCGCGGCGAGCGTGATGTGATCGCCCTTGACCCACTCGACGAATTTGAACGGTCCGGTGCCAATCGGTTTGTCGTTCGCCGGATTTTTCGTCCAATCGCCGCCGGCAAAAACATGCGACGGCAAAACAAAGGTGCCGTACCACGCGAGCGTCGGAATGAACGGCGACCACACCTGCTTCAAACGCATGACCACCGTTTGCGCGTCCGGAGTTTCGATCGCGAGGATGCGGTTGGCGGCTTCGCCGCCGGACGCCTGCGATTGCCGCAATGCCTCGAACGTCCATTTCACATCGGCGGACGTGAGTGACTTGCCATCGTGCCACCGCGCATTCTTGGCAAGATGAAACGTGTACGTCAGACCATCGGCAGAGACCTCCCAGGTTTCCGCGAGATCGGGAATCACGCGATAGTCCGCGTCGAGCGTGAGCAGTTTGTTGTACACGTTCTGCGCGACGCTGAATGCGCCGTCGTCCGAACGCAAATTAGGATTGAGACTCACCGGCTCGGTGAATAACACCACGCGAAATTCGCCGTCGCCGCCTTTGACCGCGAGCGTTGGCGCGAACGGATTATTCGCGCACGCGACCAGCGTCAGCACAAAAAGCACCCAACTTAACCGAACGAAAAGCGCGCGAGATAGCCGCGTTGAACGGAACGAAAAGCTTAACATCGCCCATCTCCTTGAACTAGAGCAGATTCCATCTTGATTTGCGGTCGGTATCGTAGAGACGTTGCACGCTTCGCGAACGTCTTTACCATACTGTAAACCAAACCGGAATTCGCGCTAGTCACGGTTGTACCACTCTGCCATCATCGCACGCAACGCCTCACTTGCCAATCCACAAGAATTCCTAGTCGAGTCAGCCATTGTTCCTAGTGCTCGACTTTTTCTTCCCTCAAGACGCAAGCGGGGACAAGTCGCGCAAACTTGTCCCCGATGTTCAAACCGCTCCCTGCATCACACGTCGGATCACGCCCAACACATCCTCAATGTCCGCACGCGCGATGCCATAGTGCGTCACCGCGCGCATTCGCCGCGCACCCGACGCGCCGATCAACACGCCCTCCTGCGCCAACCGCTTTTCCGCTTGCGCCGCCGTCAGACCGCCGGTCAAATCAAAGAACACGATATTGGTCTTGACACTTGTCGGATCCAGGTCTATGCCGGGCAGATCGGCGAGTTGTTCGGCGAGATAGCGCGCGTGCGCGTGGTCTTCGGCGAGCCGCTCGACCATCGTGGCGAGCGCGACGATGCCCGCCGCCGCGAGGATGCCGGCTTGGCGCATTCCGCCGCCGACCATTTTACGATTGCGCCGCGCCTCGGCGATGAATTCACGCGCGCCGCACAAGAGCGAGCCAACCGGCGCGCTCAAACCTTTCGAAAGACAAAACGATACGCTGTCCGAGTACTGCGCGAAATCGCGCGCCGTCGCGCCGAGCGCGACTGCTGCGTTGAAGATGCGCGCGCCGTCAATGTGCACGCGCAAATCGTGGGTGCGCGCCAAATCGAACACGGCGCGATGATACGCGATGGGCAACGGCGCGCCGCCGCAATGGTTGTGCGTATTCTCCAGCGCGATGAGTCGCGTGCGGGGCCAATGCACATTGTCGCCGCGAATCGCGTTGGCAATCTCGTCGAGCACCAGTGTGCCATCCGGTTGATTCGCCAGAGTGCGTGGGTGAATGCCGCCGAGCGCCGCCATCCCGCCGACCTCGTTGATAAACATGTGCGCTTTACTGCCCACGATCACTTCGTCGCCGCGCGCGCAATGCGTGAGCAACGCGACCAGGTTCGCCATCGTCCCGCTCGCGACGAACAACGCGGCGGGCTTGCCCATTTGTTCCGCCGCCAATTCTTCCAGGCGATTGACCGTCGGGTCTTCGCCATACACATCGTCACCCAGTTCCGCGTTTGCCATTGCCGCGCGCATTTGCGGCGTCGGCAACGTGACCGTGTCGCTCCGCAGATCAATGCGTTTCAATTTTGTAGATTCTCCTTATCCATAGCTTCACTAGAATCCAGGTTTCTTTGAGAAACCTGGATTCTATTATTTGACTTGATTCGGATCCGCAATGTACTTCCACCAATTATTCGCGATGCCGCTCGTCACGCCAGCCACTTTGGGCAAGTGACGCAACCACCACTTGTGATGCTCGCGAATATCGCCGCTCCCCCACTCGCGCGCGTCCACCGTGCGAAACACCGGCGGGTTCGGCAAAGCGGGATACAGCAACCAATCATCGCAACACGATTGCACCGGCGACATCACGCCCCACTCGTAATCCGCAGGACTGTTCGGCGCGTAGTGAATCGTGCCGATGTTGGATTGCCCCGGCGCGATCAGATCGAACAGCAAGAATCGCTCGAACACGTTGCGCGCACTCGCGCCCAGAGCGGGAGTGCGTTCCGCCGCGTTATACGTCTTGGCAACAAATCCTTCCACATGAAACTTGCGCGCGAGCATGGATTCGGCGCGGTGTCCGAGATTTTCCAGCATCTCGCCGTTGCCGCGTTCGAAACTAAAACCCATCACCACAAAACGACGCGGGCACGTCTCGGTGTTAGGCAGGGGATTCGAATTGCAAAAGAACGCGCCCTTGCCACCCATCGTAGATTCGTAAAAGCCCGCGCCCGGAAAATTCCAAATCCATACTTCATCTATCTCGTTATTCGCCACGCGCGCAAGGATGTTGAACTTGGCGAGAATGGCTTGATAGTCCACCATCCCAGGATCGAGTCCCGCGCCGCCCGCGCGATACGCGCTGACGAACTGTTGCGGATCGTAGACGAATCCGCTTTCTTTTTTCGGAAACTCGTCCACCTCGATGCGCTCGACGATTTGATAATTCACCAAGCCGCCGCTACTCTCACGCAAATCCGTAATGTATCCTTGCGCGAGCGTTTCAGGATCGTTCCAGTTCAATTCCTGAATCAATTTCTTGCCGGTCGCCGGGTTGACTGTCGGATTGTACGTAATCATCAACACGCGCGGCGCAAGCGGCGTCAACTCGCCCGCTTCGGGCGGTATCGGCGGCGGCGGCGGCGGCGGCGGCGAAGGATTGAAAAGACGCGCGAGCAAATCGAAAAGCGAAGAGAGGAAAGACATGAGACTCCTTTCAATGACAAATGACCAAGGTCCAACAATTGGCTTTTGTCATTTGTTCCTTGCTCTGTTCTTTTTCAAACCCTAAAATTCCACGGTCACTTGTTTCGGTTCCACGCGGTCTTCCACGATACGAACATCTTCTTGAATCAACCCGACCCAGTGATATACGTTCACGCGCGGCGGTTTGTCCACGATGCGCAGCGAGCCGCTCACCGTGACGCGTTGACCAGGCATCAGATAAAAATACTCTTTGCCATCCAGCACGACACGCGTCAATTCCTTGCTCGAACCGATTTGCCAACGGAACGGATACGAACGTCCCGCGCTGTTTCCATCGTAATCGAGACCGACGCGCCACACGCCCGGCTCTTCGAAAAATTTCTTCGTGTTGAAATTTTCGCTCGTCGTGTAGAGCGCGCCCGGCTCCGGACCTTTGGTGCGAAGCGGTACGGGTCCGACGTTTTGTACCGTCACGGTGAATGTCACCGTTTCGCCGAGCGGCACGAGAATCGCGGTCGGCTCGATTCTCAAACTCGGCAATCCCTTCGGTCCCCACTCGACGCCGCCGTTAGAAATCGTCGCGCGCGGAATGCCGCTGTCCTTGATCGTCAACTTTTTTTCGGCGCGCACGCGATTGCCCACCGCGTCCACCGCGTCGGCGATGACGGTGTACGTGCCGTCGGGCGGCGGCGTCGCAAGCAAATCAATTCCGCCGTCGTAATCGTACTCGTGCGCGCCGGGCTGGGTATAGCCGTCCTTGATATTGAGCGTCGTCTTTTTCTCCGCGACCTCATAGCGTTGTTTGCCGTCGCTGAGATACACGTCTACCTTTGCCGCTTTGGTGAGAAAATAGCGAATGATCACGCGGTCGGCAATACCATCCTGGTTCGGCGTGAATGTATCTGGGAAAACCGTAAAGTTTTGCAACTCGGGCGCAATCGAATCGGCTTGCGTGATCGTGAGCGATTTCGCAGCTTGCGCGATTTGCCCCGCCGCGTCTTTCGCTTCGATCACAATCGTGTACTTGCCATCGGGCAGCACGCGGTCGTTGATCGCGCCGGTGAAGGTCGCGTCGTACTCGCCGGCAACGCGCGGTTGCGCCGCGCGGAAAATGTGTTGCTTGCCTTGCGCGTCTTGCAGGTAAATCGAAACGGTTGCCTCGCGTCCAACGCGATAATGAATCGCCGCCGCGGCATTGTCACTCCCCGCGCGCGGCGAAATCGCGTCGGGCGTGACCGACACGTTGTCGAGCAACGCGCCGGACATGCACGCGCTTGTCATCTGCAAAACAAAAATGATTGCAACGATTTGTCGAAACAACCTTGCCTCCGAGCCAAGTATAGGTTAATTGGATTTTTAGTCAATCGGTCAATGCGTGCATGAAGCGAACCCCCACCCTAACCCTCCCCCGCATTCGCAGGGGAGGGAACTTGCTCCCTCCCCTGTTCGCCTGGCGCGAAGCGTGGCGAACGGGGGAGGGCTGGGGGTGGGTCATCGTGTTATTTCTATTCCTGCAATGACGACCGCATCACCCGTGTCCGTCGGCAAGCGCGCGCCGGTCGCCGGATCGTATAGACCGATTTCGATTTGATATTTGCCCGGCGGCGCGTCCGCGTCAATCGCGATGCGATACGCGTCGGGAACGAATTCGCCGGGTAGCCACGCGTTCGTCGGCGGCGATGGAACACGGTCCACCTGTCCCCACAGCGGATTGCTCGGAGAGTGCTTGGGATTGAACTGCGCGCCGACAAGATGCACGAACGCGGTGTAACTCTTTTCGATGTGTTGATCGGCGCGCCAGAACAAGGTGATTGGCATTGTGTCGCCCGCGCGGTAATTGGTAATCGGTAATTGGTAACCGGCGAGATGAAGCGAATCGCCAAAACGATAATTGGTTGGATGCGCGATGTTGTTCACACGCGTAGCGCTCGCGCGTGGTTCGATGTGGATGCGCGCAAGTTCCAGTTGATTGACCATCAACGCAAACTCGCCTAACGCGTTGGGGGGAATCGCAAAATCGTTTTCGTAACGCAAGTACTCGCCGCTTGGCATTTGCAGTGATGTTGTGACAAGACCGGTCACGCGCACCGACACTTGCGCCGGCAACCTCGCGCGCCAGTACGTGACAAGGCGAAGCGTGTCGCCGGCGTTGACCTCGCGCGTCGGCAGATCAAAACCCAGCAATTGTAAAGTGTCGTTGATTTTTTCGACGCGCGCATACTGCGGTGCGAAATTCTCCGGCGCGATGGCGACCCAATCGCGCGTGTCCGGCGCGTGCAACACCAGCCGTTTGTCGCCAATCGTACGTTCGAGTTGCTTGGGCAATTCGTGTGCGAGTCGCGCTTGGAGCAATTTCTGCGGATCGGTCACGAGCGCGTCCGGATTCGAGACGAGCCAGACCGCGCGGTTGCGATTCAAGGCGCGGCGCACCAGCGCGTCCGCATCGCTTGCGTTCATCGGCTTGCCATTCGGTACGCCGAGCCAGTCGAGCGGATAACGCAAATAGTACAGGAACGTGGGCCATTCCTGATCGGTGTCGAGCAAAATCAAATCGCCTTGCCGCGCGAACGCGTTGATCGTGTTCGCGAGCGTCGCGTATTCATCGCGCAACCGGCGCTCGGCATAGTAATCGTTCAGCACAAACGCGTTCGCGCCCAGGACGAACAGGATCGCGATAATCGCGAAAGCACGCGAAAATCGCGAAAGAAATGCGACGCCGAACGCGAGAAGCATCGCGTACGCCGGCGCGAGCACGAGCAAATAGCGCGCCTGGATTTTCGGCGCAAAGAACGCGACGGGTGTGAGCGAGAGCGCGTAGACGAGAAGGGGCGGGATGACGACGATGAGGGCAAAGAGCAATTCGTGATTCGTAATTCGTAATTTAGAATTCGTGTTCGCGCGGTCGGGTTTTGAATTACGAATTGCGAATTGTGAATTCACAAAAATCCCTAGCCCAGCAATGATGGTCATGCCAATCGTCAGCGCGGTATAATTCTCGATGTTCGTCGTGACGCCGAGCGGGAGGACGGTGGCGACCAGTTGGAGGAACAAAACGAAATCGAATACGGGCGCGGCGCTCCACGACGCGGCGTTTTGTAGGTATAGGTACATCCAGGGTGCGAAAAGCGCCGCGGCAAGTGTGTTGGCAATCAGCCAATTGCGAATGGCAAATGGCAAATTGGGAAATGCGCGATGCGCGAAACGTGAAACGTAAAATGCGCGGACGAAGACCAAGACCGCGTAGAGATTGAGCGCGATCAGAACGAGCGCGGCGAGATAGTGCGTCCACATTGCAAGCGCGGCGCAGAGCGCGTAGGCGATGATGGGTCGCCAGATTGGGCGCGCTCTCCAATTTCCAACTTCCAATTTCCAACTTTCAATTCCAAACCACACCGCGACAAACGCAAAGAAAATCGAGGGCGTATAATTCTTGATGTCCTGCGACCACCAGATGTGAAACCGCGCGGTGGCGAGAAACAACGCGGCGAGCATGCCAACCACCCAACCTTGCGAAGGTTTTAGAACCTTCGCAAGGTTGCCGATGCGATAGATCAACGCAATCGTAAGCACGCCAAACGCGACCGAGACGAATCGCCCCGCGAACACATTTGTCCCCGCGACGAAATTCCAAAAATGGAGCAACCAGTAATGGAGCGGCGGATGCTCGTCCATCGCGGTGCGCCACGCGATCCACGCAAAATCTTTTTGCGAAAGCCAGATGCTCCAGCCCTCGTCCCACCAAACATTCTGGTCGCCCAGACGATAGACGCGCAAAAAGAACGCGACGAGCACAATAGTATAGATCGCGATAGGCGCAAACAAATGACCGCCGAAAGCAAAAGGCAGACGGCGGTCGGCGGTCAGTCGGCGGCGGTCAACGCTCACTGCTCCGCTCCGCTCAACCCAACGAGCGCGACGCCGATACCGACGACAACGGAGCCGATGAGTCGCAGCGGATGCAAGCCCTCGCCGAGAATGATCCACGACTCAATGACGACGATGACGTAACTCAACGCGAGCATCGGGTACGCCAGCGAGAGCGGCACGCGCGAAATCACCGAGAGCCAAAAGATCGAACCGCCCATAAACCCAGCGAACCCAAGCCACAAGTTGTAATTCAGCGCCATCCTCAAAAAGGTGGGAATGATCGTGCCGACCGAGGTGAAATCGAGCGCGCCGATTTCGTTCATCCCGCGTTTCAAAAATAATTCGCCAGTCGTGCTGAACAGGATCGCGGGAATGAGCCACAGCAAGGCGGTGAGGGTTTCACGAGACAAAGGATCCTCCAAGACAAGTGCAATAGTTGGATAGTACGATAGTGCGATAGTCTGGAAGATTCAACTACCGCACTAGCGCACCATCACACTATCGCACTACCGAATTATCAAACTGATTAACTGCATTTGCCACTAGGCGTACATCGTCGAGCGGCAGTTCGGGATAGAGCGGAAGCGATAAAATCGCGCGCTCAAGTTTTTCAGACACGGGCAGACTGCCTTGCCCATAACCCAGGTTTTTGTACGCGGCTTGGCGATGAATCATTTGCGGATAGTGAATCGCCGTGCCGATGCCGCGCGCTTTGAGATGCGCGCCGAGTTCGTCGCGGCGCGTGGATTGAATCACGTACAAATGATGCACTGCTTGTCCGTACGCCATTTCGCGCGGCGGCGTGACGGTACGCAGCAGTTCTGTGTAGAGCGCCGCGCGTTCGCGGCGCGCCGCGTTCCACGCATCGAGGTGGCGCAGTTTCACGCGTAGGATCGCGGCTTGCATTTCGTCGAGCCGCGAGTTCATCCCTTTGATGTCGCTCGCGTAGCGTTCGCGCCAACCGTACTGCCGCAACAGATTGACGCGCTCGGCAAGCGCGGCATCGTTCGTCGTGATCGCGCCGCCGTCGCCGTACGCACCCAGGTTTTTCGTCGGGTAGAAACTGAATATGGCAATGTCACCCAGCGAGCCAACGCGTTTACCGAGGTACGTCGCGCCATGCGCCTGCGCGCAATCTTCGAGCACGCGAATATTTTTGGCGCGCGCGAGTTCGAAAATTGGATCGAGATCGCAACTCTGCCCGAACAGGTGAACAGGGATGATCGCTTTCGTACGCGGTGTGATCGCGCGTTCGAGCGAGGCGACATCCATCAACATCGTGTCTTGGAGTACATCGCACAGCACCGCGCGCGCGCCAGTCAGTTCGATTGCCGCGACGGTGGCGACCGCGGTGTTCGGTACGGTGATCACTTCGTCGCCCGCGCCGACGCCGAGCGCGAGCAACGCCAGGTGAATCGCTTCGGTGCCCGAGCCGACACCAATCGTGTGGTGCGTACCGATGTACTCGGCGAATTCTTTTTCGAATGCGCTGACTTCGGGTCCGAGAATGAACCAGCCGCTCTTCATCACGCGCAGCGCGGCATCGTCAAGTTCAGATTGGATCGAGGCGTACTGTTTGGTAAGATCGAAAAATGGAATCATAACACCCCGGAGGAAATAGTAATTGGTAGTTGGTAATTACCAATAACGTTCTTTGTGCTCGCGATAAAAATCGAGCGTACGTTTGAGTCCTGCGCGCAAGTTCACGCGCGGCGTCCAACCCAGTTTACCGCGAATCTTGCGATAGTCGGCGTAATAATCGCCAATATCAATCGGCTTGCGGTCAGCAGGGTACGGAATGATCGTGTAACTTCCGCCGCCATTGATCTCGATGCACAACTCAGCAAGGTCACGAAAGTTGATCGTCTCCTCGCTACCCAGGTTGAAAATCTGTCCGTTCACCTCGTCGGTCGTCGCGGCGAAAAGCATCGCGTCAATAAAATCGTCCACGTAGTTGAAATCGCGAATCTGCATTCCATCACCCCAGATTTCAATCGGCTCGCCGTCAATCAATCGTTTGATCCAAACACCGAGGAACGTCTGGCGCGCATCCTTGACGCGCATCCGTGGACCGTACGTGTTCGTCATTCGCAATGACACCGCGCGAATGCCGTAGACGTTGTTGTAGAGGATGTGATACCACTCACCCGCCATCTTGTTGATGCCGTTCACATCGGTCGGATGCAAAAGATGACGTTCGTCTACCGGCAAATAATCCGGCTTGCCGTAGATTTGGCGCGTGCTGGTGAAGACGATCTTGACGCGCGGGTTCTGTTTGCGGCACGCTTCGAGGATCGAGAGTTGCGCGCGGCAGTTGATTTCGAGATCGGTGTACGGATCGCGCATCGAATCGAGGTGCGAGGTTTGCCCGGCGAGATTGAAGAGATAATCGCGTCCTTGCACGAGATAGTCCATCGAGTACTCATCGCGCACGTCGGCGATGTTCACGCGCACCTTGTCCTCGATGCCGGCGATGTTGAACAGGTTGCCGCCGTACTCCGGGATGAGCGAGTCCACCAGCGTGACGCGCGCGCCGAGATCAACCAAGCGTCGCGCGAGGTTCGAGCCGACAAAGCCGAGTCCGCCGGTAATGAGGCAGTCTTTGTTAGTCAGGGTAGTTGAATAGTCCATAGATCCAATCACAGGTTGCCGATCAATGATCACTTCGCCGATCCATTATTTGACTTCGCTCAGTTCTGGTGGCTCAATGCCCAATATCAGCAGCGGTACGGCTGGATTATTGCGACCATGTCTCAAAATATTGTAAACCTCGCCTTCGAAGTAAGCGATACCGCTGCTCATTTTTGCTTGCATTTTCTTCGTAGGCAATACTTCGATGCCAAGATTGATTAATCCCCCAGAATAGAATAGTAAATGTTTCACGAAAAGATCAAATGCGACGAAAGCATATTTTCCAAATTGGACTTCTATCGCAATCTGTTCCTTCACGAAATCTGTTTGCTTGTAAGATGAGATGGGGTCTTTGACTCCGTGAGACTCGTGCAGTTTCTTTTGCTCCGCATATGAAAGTGGAATCAATGTCTGCATCAATTTTGGGTCAGTTGTGACGTAGTACTGATATCTACTTTCTTTCCATCCGAGTTTGGATAATTTGTCATCAAATGCTTTGTTGAGTTCCACAGGACTGTAAAGCAATTGTCCGAGCATCGTTTTTTCTTGACTTACCTTGGTCAAGACCTTTCTCGCGTCAACATTTTCGATGGTTTGAACTATTTCATCATAAAGTTTTTTGTGGTGAACGATCAAGTACTCTTCGCCATTCAAGTGAGAATATTTCTGTGCGATTTTCATCTCGTCAGACTCCTTGTGAATCGTTTGAGTTTTTGCTTGGCAAATTCCAATCAAGTTATTTTTGCCTTGCTCGTTTATATGCTGACTTCTTCTCCATGAGTTTCTTGTGGGCAAGGTTTTTCCATTCATCAGGGATCTGTGCAACCTTCTCTGTTCCTGTTGGTACAAAAACAGGTTTGCCCAGCGGACGAATTTTCAATTCACCGTTGAAATACGCTGCTATGCGTTCGTGAGAAATATCCACGTACTCCTTTTCTTTTTCGCTCCCCATCGCGCGACGATTGTGTTTTATCGCGGCAATCAGCGTTGAGCCAACGCCGGCGTACGGATCGAAAACCCAATCACCTTCATTCGTCAGCGCGAGAACACAACGTTCAACTAGTTCAATGGGGAATTGACACGGGTGAATGGTTTTTTCGGGATGATTCGCTTTGACATTTGGGATATTCCAAAGTTCTTCTTCCCAATCCTGCGCGACAACTTGCCAAATGTCGGAAGGATTTTTTCCAAGTGGATTACCCGATGGTTTGCCTTTGTTCGGACCTTTGAAATGACGCTTGCCCGGATACTTGGATGGGACGCGAACCGGATCTAGATTAAAAACATATCTGTCGCTTTTGGTAAACCAGAGAATCGTTTCGTATCGTCCTGAAAAACGTTTTGACGCGTGCAAGCCGTGTTCAAAATGCCATACGATTCTATTGCGTAGAGCCAACCCTAATTTTTTGAAAATGCCATAGTAATAAATATCAAGCGGATATACTTCGCCATCTTCGACAAAATTGCCAACTTGCCAACAGATGCTCCCGTCGTCGCGAAGAACGCGGCATAATTGAGTAATGACTTGGGATTGCGTTTCAAGATATTTTTCGATTGAGACGCGGCTTTCGTACTCTTTGCCCAAATTATATGGTGGTGAAGTGATAATGAGTTGTGCTGTAGCATCTGGCAACGTGACAAGAAAATCTTCGACCGCGCCGTGATACAAAACAATCTTTGCGTCAACCCTGAAGTGGTTTTCAATTTGTTTTGTTCTTACAAAGAGTGGCATATCCTTCATTACCTGCTCTCCACCATTTGGCTTGCACGTTTCGCGCGATACTCTTTCACCGCTTCTTGTTTGACGACGAGTCGCCACCACCAACGCATCAGCGCGACGAGCGTGCGCGCGACACGCGGGAAATTGAAAAACTGGGATTCGCCGTACTGCCGGTAAAAATGGCGCACCGGCACCTCGACGAAACGATAACCGGCGTCCTGCGCTTTTTTCACCATCTCGAATGTGATCGAGCCAGTGTCGGATTCGAGTTGCACCACATCGAAGATCGCGCGGCGCATCAAACGAAAATCGCAATCCACGTCGCGAATCTTCAAGCCGAACATCACCTTGACAAAGTACTGGTACGCCATCCCAATCCAAATCCGATGCAAGGGATCGCGCCGTTTGATTTTCCAACCGTTGATGAAATCCACATCATCCGAGATTTTTTCGGCGAGCAGTTTCAACTCACGCACGTCGTACTGCGCGTCGCCGTCGGTGTAGAAAATCCAATCCATTTTCGCGGCGGCAATCCCCGTGCGCAACACGCCGCCATACCCGCGATTTTCCGGATGCGTGATGAGTCGAAATTCCGGCGGCAAAATGCACGAGAGTTCATTGAGCACGCGCGCGGAATCGTCCGGGCTGGCGTCGTTGACGACGATGACCTCGTACGTGTCGGTGATCTCGCGCAACGTCTGAATCGCGCGAATGACCATCGTCGGAATCGTGCCCGCGTCGTTGTAGCACGGAAAGAAAACACTAATGCTGGGTTTCATAGTTGGGTGGTTAGATGGGTGGATAGTTGCATAGTTCAACTATTCAAGTAGTTGCGAGCCGACAGCTCATCGTAACGATTTTACCGACAGCTCATCGTGTAGCTTTCGTACCTTTGCAACCGACAGCTCATCGTAAAGGTTTTTCACCTTCCGCTATTTCAGAATCTTCGTTTTCGAGCGTAAAAACCGAGTTTTTCAACAACGATCACTACGATGAGCTGGCGGTTAGAACCGCCATTAGTGCAACGATGAGTGAGCGTTCGCAAAAGCTCAAAACGTTACGCAGGACAGCTGTCGGTTCGCAACTATTGCACGAGTAAACTTGTTTGCAGAATGATATGGTCGCTAGTCGGGATACCGTTCGCATCGAGCACCTGGAGCCGCGAAAAATCTTGTGCGTCGTACCAACCGATTTCAATACGATAAATGCCTGGTGGGAGCTTGGTTAGTGGTAATTGGTAATTATCTTCGACGTACTCGCCGGCGATCCAGCCCGTCGTCGGACGCGCGCCGTTCGCCGGTTGCGCGTCTTGTTGCGCGACAACCTTGTTATCCTGGTCGAGCAGATGCACGAACACGGTGTAGGGTTTGTCCATCTTCGCGCGCGCGTTCCAGAACAAGGTAAGTTTCAGCGTGTCGCTGGGGCGGTAATTGGTAAGTGGTAATTGGTAACCGGCGAGAGCGATTGCATTGCCAAAATTCGCATCTTGAATGAATTGCGCGTTCGGCTTGATAAAGACGCGGTCGGTTTTCTCGATAGTGAACGGCGCGAGGAACAAATTACCAATTACGAATCCCCTGCCATCTTGCAGGATCACGCGTAAATTGTTTGCACCATCACGCGCGGTTGCTGGTATCGCAACTTGATATTGTCCGCGCACGATTTCGCCGGCGCGCCAGGAAAAAGTTGGAAATTGGAAATTGGAAATTGGAAACGCGTCGCCTGCCACATCGCCGAATTGAATCTTGAACGTGTAATCACTTGTCGGCTTTTCATCCGCGCGCCAGAACAATGTCATCGGGATAGATTCGCCCGCGCTCGCCTTGTCGCGTCCGAGTTGATAACCGAGCAGGGTGAACGCGCCGAGCGGTTCGCTAATTGTATTCTGAATGTTCAGCGATGCAAGCATGGCAGGTTGGGTCGCCGGCAAAACCGGAATCGGTCCAACGCGGACTGTCTTTCCCATCGGTGCGCCATTCGGCGCGAGTACATCGAGTCCGGATGGATTGTTCGCCGTATAGAACGTGACTTCGACAAAGTACTCACCCGCTGGCGTGCCCGCGAGCAATGGCGCGGTGTACGCACCAAAGAGTTGCTCGTCCTTTTTCCAATGCGTCGTCGGATAATTGTATCCCGCCGGGCGACGATCCACCTTACCCCACAAATTTCCGGCGGCATCGCGCACGCGCAACGCGACGAGGTAATCGTCCTCGAATGTATCAAGCACGTGCCAGTACAAATTGAAGGATGCGCCAACATCAGCCGGCGTCGGCGCGGGCACATCGAACCCGAGCAATTTCACCTTGTCTTTGAAATTCGCCTCGCGCCGCGTCCCAGGTTGCGCCATGTCGGTAAAGCGCGCGTTCGCCTCGAGCGACCAATGGCGCAACTTGACCTGGTAAAAACTCGCGTCTGCGATTTTCTGCTCTTTGCCGCGCGCGGTCAACAGCATCGGCACGAATCCGTTTGGGTCAACGACTTCGTTCTGCCACTCGACGACCCACACACCGCGCGCGCCGGCGAGTGTTTGATTCAGCGTGCGCGCGGCATCGTAACCCAGGACGCGCTCGGCGTTGAGCGTTGGTTCATCGGGCAAGCGGATCTGGCGCGCGTCGCCGTGATAGTAATAGTTGAACGCAGGAAACAAGTGTCCGCTGGTGAGAATGATCGCTTCGTCGCGCGCAATGTGTTTTTCGATGTACCGAGCGACACCGCGAAAATCGGTTTTGGTGAATGCGGGGTCGGTGTAGATATTGTTCACGGCATAGGCGGAGGTTAGGAGTAAAAAGCCGAAAGTCAAAATAAAAAGCGAATTGCGAAATACGTAAAACTGCCGCGAGTCCGGCGGCGAGCAAGAGAAAGAACGCGGGCGACGCGATCATCAAATAGCGCGCGTTGAATTTTGGATTGCGCGAGAAAAGAAATAGCAGCAGGACGAGTGGCACGGCAAGGTACAACATCGAAAAGATTATTGACGACCACTGACCACCGACCGCTGACCGCCGATACAGAAACCAACTGCCCAAACCAATCATCAAAACAATCAACCAGCCCATCGCGATTGGTTGTGCGATGTTCTCAAGCACCGATTCGCCAACGGTGAAACTGATGGCGATGTGGCGCAATGCCTCGTCGAGTTTGAGCGCGCCGCGCCAATAACTCGCGTCCTGTCCAAAGCGCGCGAGCACGAACGGCGTCCAGGGGAGGAACGCGGCGAAGATGGCGACAAAGTATCGCGCGAAGCGTAAAACGTGATGCGTGAAAAGTAAATGGTAAATGGTAAATAGGAATTGGAACGCGACGATGACAAACGCGAAATAGTGAGTGTAACACGCTGCGACATTCGCAACTGCAAAAACAATTCCCCAATTTCCCCTAGTTCCCTGATTTCCCTCAGTTCTCTGATTTCCTTTATTTCCCTTCTTCCCTTCGCATTCCCTCCACAGCGCATAACTCGACAACAACAACAAGAACGTCAGCAACGTATACATCCGCGCTTCTTGCGAGTACCACACATAGAGCGACGAGAACGCGGCGATGATCGCGGCAATCCACGCAGCGTTGCGATCAAACAAACGCCGCGCGGCGACGAACATCAACGGAATCATCAACACGCCAAAGACGAGCGACAAGAAACGGACGGAAAATTCGCTGCCGCCCGCGAGCGAAATCCAGAAATGCAAAAGATAATAGTACAACGGCGGCTGGATATCCACGGCAGTTCGCGCGGTGATGTCGGCGAGGTTGAACTGCGCGAGATACACGCTGAACGCCTCGTCGTACCACAAACTTTGCCAGTCGAGACGAAACGCGCGCAGTCCGAACGCGACGAGGATGATTATTTCAGGCGGGGTCAATCGAGCGATGCGACGCAAAGACATACTCCCAACGTGGCGGCATCTTAGCACAGGACAGGCATTCGAGCAAAATCATTTGTACATTCATTTGACCACCTTGTACTTTTTTCCATCGCGCACGAGTTCGCCGAGCAACACCCAGCGACCATCCGCCGAAATTGGCAAATCGGTTTGCGGCTTGAGCACAAATTCCGGCGCGTCCCAGGTCGCGCCGAAAAACACGCCCACGCCGATTTTCGCGCGCGCGCCGACATCCATCGGCGTCGTGTCCGCGATAACCGCTTCGTCCGGTCGCCACTGCAATGTTGGATACCAAAAGTGCACGAGCAACGGCGGCAATTGCGCGTCCGCGCGCGGATTGCCGTCTTCGTCCGGGAAAAATGGAAACAGCGCGAAATTGTTGTCGAGTCCGGATAAGCGCGCCCAGTACGTTCGCAAGTAGACGCGTTGCCAATCGTCCTGCAACACATCGTACCCAAGCAAACGCACCTTGTTTTCGAAATCAATCGTGACGACATTTTGCGGCAACGCGCAATTGCATTCGCGCAAGAACAAGTAAAATCCTTCCGGCAATTGTTTCTGCGCGACGCCACGCTGCAACAAGATGTACCCATCGAGCGCGTCGCGAATGCCGAAACCTTGATCGAGTGCGCGCTGATAATTCTCGCGATAGTCCACCGGGTTGGTAATGTTCGATTGCGACACGTCGAGCAAAATGTACTCGGCGTCGAGGATCGCCGGAAAGCGATACAACTTTTCGCGATGGCTCAGGTGTGGAAAAAGCGACGAGGTCGTGGACACGCGCGCGTCGGGTGGAATCTGTTTGAGAAAACGCGACAAGGTGCGCTGATGTTCCGTGACTTCGTGCCACACAAATGCGCCGCCAATCGGAGTGTAACCGGCGAGCGCGTGATAGCCGAGCGCGATGAGAAATGCCAATCCAATGACGAGAGAATTTTGAATTTTGAATTTTGAATTTTGAATTCTCGCCGCTCCGCCAATCGCTGCCAGCACAAAGTACGGCGCGACGGGCGCGGAATAGTGGTACGCGCCCGAGTACTGCGCCGCGTAACTGCTCAGTAAATTGAGCACGAGCGACGGCGCGCCGACGAGCAGCGTGATTGGGTCGAGCAACGCGAGGAAACCGACCGACGCGAGCAGTTCAATCACGTACTCGATTTTTGCCGGGATGAGCACACAGCCAACCAAATCGGGAATCGCGGTGAGCGGATTGCGAATCGCTTGACTCGCGCAGGTGTACCGTCCGACGTACACCGATTCGCCGCGCGGCGAAAAGTGCGGCACGATGACAAAGACGGCGACGAGGAACCAGGCAAGGGCGATGGCGGTAATGGCGATCGGTATGTAATTCGTAATTCGTAATTCGTAATTCGCAATTCGTGATCTGGCGCTGGAATTTTGAATTTTGAATTTTGAATTCCGAATTCCAAACCACACCGCCATCGCGAACACCAACAGCGCGACTTCTTCCTTCACCGCGAGCGCGACGAGCGAGAACAAGACGTACCGTTTCCACGCGCGTTGCTCGCCGTAGTTGAACGCGAACATCAACGGCGCGGGCGCAAACGTGATCGCGTGAAACTCGGTGAGGTTCGCGGCTTGGAGCGCGGGATACATCAGGTACATCGCCGCGAACGCGACGCCTGTCCAGTCGCTTTGCAAGCGTCGCCGCGCGATCCAGAAAATCGGCAACGCGCCGAGCGCAATCGCGATAGATTGCAAAACAAAAAGTGTTTCGATGCCATCGTAAATCAAGAACGCAATGGGCAGGACGAGAAAAATCGGTTCGACGTGATCGGTGAGGCGCGGCAAATTTTGTCCGTTCGGTCGCGTGTCTTGCAGAATTCTGCCGTGCAACGTGTTCCACAATGCCTGGTCCATCTGCCCCATGTCGGACGCGTGCGTGCGGAACGTGTTGTGCAGTTGAATCGAGTACGCGGAAAAGTACGCACTGTACGCGATCATCAGCGCGAGGACTATGAGCAGACCGTAATTCTTACGCGCTGTCATTGCGAGCGAGGCGAACCCCCACCCCTGCCTTCCCCCGTCTTTGACGGGGGAAGGTGAGGGAAGGGGCGGGGATTGCTTCGTCGCAAAGTGCGCTCCTCGCAATGACAATGATATTTGTTTTTGTGCTGGAATCATTTTTTACGTTTTATGCTTTGCATGTATAATGCGCCGCGATGCTGGAATTTTATCGCGCGCTCAAACGACACTGGGAATGGCTTGCGCTCGCGCTCGTCACGCTTGCGCCGCGCTTGTACTTGTTGCGCGTGTTCGACATCGAGTTGTCACAGGACGGCTTTGAGGCGGTGCGAACACTGACGATTTGGCAAACGCAAGGACTGGGCGCAATTCCGCGCGAGTTGGTGGACCGCTTTATCCTGCATCCGCTCTACATGCTCTTGCTTGTTGTCTTGCGAGTTCTTACACCAACATCCATAGATTTTTATTTTGTCGCGCGACTCGCATCATCGCTAATCGCGTGTGTCACGGTGATCGTGATATTCGAGTTGGTGCGTCGCGCGTATGGCAACATCGCGGCATGGGCAGCGGCGATTCTCCTCGCGTTCGCGCCGACGTTCCTCTGGGAAAGCGTCGCGATTCTTTCCTCGACGACGTTCCTCGCGTTGTATCTCGCAGTTTTGCTTGCGTTGTTGCAATCGCGCTATCGGCTCGCCGCGCTGTTTGCGTTACTCGCCTCACTCGTGCGGTACGAAGGCGTCGTGTTCATCGCGCTCACGTTCGGCGCGCTCGCAATTCGCGATTGGCGCGCACGTAAATTTCATCGCGATGATTGGGTCGCCTGTGTCGCGCTCACACTTGCGTTTCCGCTCACACTCGTTGTCGTCGGCTGGGCGGCGACCGGGAATGCACTGCAATTTATCGGCGCGCAATCTATGGCTGCGATCTGGCTGCGTGTGTTCGCGCCCGGCGATTTCTGGAATCGTGGCGCGTTTTTCATAACTCGGTATCCGAACGTCATTCCCTCTGCACCGCTTGGCGCAGTTTGCATCCTTCTTGCGCTCCGCAACTATCGTTCACGCGCGACCTGGCTTTTTACCGCCACGATAGTACTTTATATCCTGTTTTTTGAAATTCTCGTGTGGCTCAATTATACAACACTCGAAGTGCGCTTCCTAATGTACCCCGGTTTGCCGCTTTTGATTTTCTCGGGCTACGGGATTGCTATGTTTTCTGGTGCGGTCATCAAGAACTCGCGTACCTTCGCATACGCGGCAATGATTTTATTCATCGCGGTTTTAGCATGGTTCGGTTATCGCGACGGTACTACCGGGATGCGCTATCTCTACAACAGTTACGCGTCGCAACGTGAGGTCGCGGACGAACTCGCGCGAATCGTTCCGCTAAATCAACCGACGAACATGCTCGCGTACACCGGCGTCGCCGGCGCGCTCAATTACTTTACGCAACAACGGGGACTCGTGCTTGCGCTCTACGATTTTCGTTTTGCGCCGGACGATGTGCCGGAACGATACATCACCGAGTACAAGTTACGTTTCGTCATTTATCCAGTTGGCAACGCATTTGTGAAAGCGAAATTCCCGTACCTCGCGCAATTTGAAACGCAAACGCACAATGGCGTCACGTTTCAACCGCTCACCCAGTTCTCAACCTCGCTCGACAATCAACTGTGGAGTATTTGGTCGGTGAGTTACTGAGTTAGCGTTAGCGTTAGAGTTAGAGTTAGAGTAACATTCACCACTCTAACTCTAACGCTAACGCTAACGCTAACTTAGTACTCAACACTCGCCAGCGCAAACCCCACACGATCGCTCGCGACATTTTTCCCCGCCGACACATTCGCCGGCAAACGTCCGTCCACGCTTTCCAACGCTTGTCCCGGTCGCGCACCTTTCACACCGATGAACGCGTGTCCCGCGCGAAACTGAAAACGCAAATCGCCTTCGACGCCGATGGAATGCAACGCGTCCATCGCGTTCGGTTGCAAATTTTTTGACACGTCATCAATCGCGATGCCGGCAACAATCGTCCCGACCGGCAACTCGGCAATGAACTGCGCGAGCCGCGCCGATTCTTGCTCGTCGGCGAATGTGTCGAACGACGCGACGCGTTCAACCGCGCCGGTCTGCGCGTTGAGCGCGGCGAGATGATAACCGCGTTTGCTCTCGATGACATTTTTCCCCGCGACAAAAATTTCGCCGAAGCGCCCGGCATCAAACCCCGCGCCAGTCGCGGCAATGTCCACTGGCGCGACCAAGCCCGTGTCGCCAATCGCGTAATTGTCTTGCTGGGTCACACTCAGCGAGCGCGTGTCGGTTTTGAAAACAAATTCGTTCAGGTCCCCGCGCAGAATCGGTTGGCGAAGCGGAATCGTATAATTCTCCCAGGTATTCGACAGTTGAATCTCGGCGACGAACTGTCCATTCACGTACACGTTCATTGCTTGCTGGTCGGACGCGCCGCGCAAACGCAACGTGATGTCCGTTGCGCCGGGGTCGAGCGGCAACCACATCGTCGCGTCGCCGCGCGCGCTCCAACGATACGCGGATCCTGCCGGCGAAAATTGCACGCGTCCCCACGCGTCGTCAAAGTACAGTCGCGCGGATTCATCCGCCAGGTCAACACGTTCGAGTCGCGCGGGCGTGCTCGTCACGCGAAAAATAATCCGCGCGTCATCGCGATAAATCTCTTGGAGTGGAAACACCTCGCGCACATAATCGAGCACGCTCGCATCGGTCAGCGCGCGCGTGGCGATGACGTAGCGCACGTTGAAGAAACGCAGAACGTCCGGCGCAAGTTCGCGGTCGCGCGCGCGTTGCGCGTCGTCAATCGTCCGCCCATTCTCCAACGCGATGAGCGAGTTGAGCGCCGGTTGTTCGAGATAGTACTGGAATTTGAAATTCGGATGCCGCGAGACCAAGCCGCCGATCAAACGTTTCTCGTGGTACGTTTGCAGGAATTGCGCGACGTAATCAATCTTGCCCAGAATCGCCACGCTGTCGCGCCAGCCGAGCGGCAAGTCCATCACGGTGAAATCGCCCGGCTCGTCGCGCATCGCTCGCACCAAGTCAGGTGCGCGCAAATCGGTGAGCACGACGGGGAACGCGAGTTGCTCGAATGCGAGGAGCGCGACGAGCACACCCAAGATCGCGCGACGCGATTGTTGTAAGCGCGCCGCGCCGAGCGCGATAAGCGGCGTAAGCGCGAGCATCACCATCGCGTTGTAGCGGACCGGGTAACGATTCGCGTTGACGAAGGGAAGCGCGCGCAAGAGCGCGAACGGCATCGGGACGTTCGTGTTTTGTTCGCCGACGATCAACGTGGGTCCGAGGAGAACGAGCGCGAAGAAGAGCGCGGTCGCGCCCCAGAATCGCGCGGCGTGCGACGCGCGATGAAACACAAAACCCAGGATCGCGAGAATCAGCGCGGCGTAACCGATGAACGCGTAACTCGTGTTCGCGTTCGTCAACGCGTTCGCCGCCGTGCCTAAAATCGGATGCGCGGCAGACGGCACGAAGAACGAAATCGGCTCGGCGGAAAAAACTTGCGCGCGTCCTTGCCCCGGCGCGATGTAATAGCCGTACCGCAACGTGTCGGCGAGCAGACTGATGAGTTGCGGCGCGATGCCGAGCGCGGCGACAACAACCAGCGAAACAAAATTCGAGACGACGCTGCTTGTTTCCCTTATTTTCCTTATTTCCTTATTGCCCTGTCTTCTTGACGCCGCGCTTGAAATCAGAACAAGAATTACAAACAACCCGGCGAGCACCACCACAAACGGAATGAACGTCAATTCGGTCCACGCGGTCATCACGAAAAACAAACCGGCGAGTACGCCATTGCGCCAACGCGCGCGCTCAAAACGAATCAGGTAGAGCGTGAAGAACGGAATCCACTCGTTGCTCAACAGCATAAAGTGCCCAGCGGAAACATAGTTGATGTGCCACGCGCCGAACGCGTAAAATGCGCCGGCGAGCGCGCATGCAAAATCGGACTCGCTGCTGTGGCGCGATAGGATTTCACGCGCGAGCAGGAATGTGCCATAGCCGCCGATGACGAGTGCGAAAAAGATGACGAGATTCTGCGCAATGATCGCGCCGAAGAGCAAGGTCAGTGGCAACACGATCAAGCCATTGAGAAACGTCGAAGTGTTCGCAACGAGATTCACGCCGAGCGGATAGTACAAAAAATCGGTCGTAAGCGGACTCGCACCCAGATTGAAAATTGCGAACTTGAACCACCACAGATTCCACGCGAGCGCGGGCGCGTCAATCGGTTGCCCCGGCACGTGCGAATCGAAATGTGAGATGAGCGGATAGGTGAGCAGCGGCGCGAGAATTGCATAGGTAATCAGGATCATCGTGTCGGTACGGAGTGGATGCTTCATCGAAAATCTGTTTGGGAGCAGGGGAGCAGAGGAGCAAAGGAGAGCGATTGCCTCTGCATCCTGGCATATGGTTTGTCAGTCGCGTACAGTACAAGATGCACGCCCTCGCCCAAATCGCGTTCGTTCACGCCGCGCAAATTCGCGTCGAGCCAGTCGCGTGTCGGGTCGGGCAGGTCGGCGGTGATGTCGTCGTACGCGAACCACACGCGCGCGTACTGATGCGACAAACGCGTGAGCAACGCGCGCGTCGCGTCGTCGAATTGTTTCGGATCGCGGCTCAAGCCGTACCAACGCAGGCGCGCGCGGTTCGCGTTCAAAAATGCCGGGGCGCGCGCATCGTCGTTCAGAATCATCACATCGCGCGGGTGCTCTTCGCGCGCGAGCGTTTGCATCAGCGCACGATACCCTTCGCCCGCGCTGAGACGCGGATCATCTCGATAACGGTACATTGAGAATAGCGCGAGCGCGGCAATGGCGATTGTCATTGCGAGGAGCGCTTTTCGCGACGAAGCAATCCTCAACCAGTTTGGAGATTGCTTCGCTAAAATCGCTCGCAATGACAACGCGCAGAATGCAATGAACGCGACGGTCAACGCGACGATGAGCCAATCTGTTTGCGCGATGCCATCTACGACGCGCACCCACGCGAAATCAAGCGTGCTGGGACGAAGCATATTCCAGTAGCCGACGAGCGGCGAGAATTGCGGAATGAAAATCGTGTCCCAGTCGGCGTTCGGCAAGACGCGCAACA
The DNA here is from genome assembly GCA_016219275.1 of Chloroflexota bacterium. NCBI lineage: Bacteria > Bacillati > Chloroflexota > Chloroflexota bacterium. The sequence goes on along the minus strand of JACRBM010000105.1, from coordinate 60,440 downwards.
TGCGTTGGCGATACGCGAGCGAGGGAATACTGATGCCGAAAAGTTGAAAGCAAAAAGATAAAAGGCACAGGACAGAAAAAATAATCGCGAACCATTTTTGTTTCTGCGCCAGTTCGATAGCGGGCGCAATCATGAGCACGAGAAATGGAATCGTCGGCACGAGAAAGCGCGGTCCCCAGTTCGTGCCGCCCCACCAATAATACCAAGTCGAAAAAATCAAAACATAGAACACGAAAATCGCGAAAAACAAATTTGTTTCGCGACGCGCGCGGCGAAAGAAAACCGCGCAAGAAAACGCGAGTGCGGCGAGGAAGGGAACGTAGACAAATAGACCGCGACCTGGGCTGAACAGCAGACCGTATGCGCCGAGCAGAAACGGCGTGTTGAACGTTTCGTCCGCGCGATAACCGGTCGCGAGCGGACTGCCATAGCGCATCCAATCGTACCCCGCAATCGAGAACAGCATGATGCCGAGTGCGAATGCGAATGCGACGATGCCGCGTCCCCTCTCCCTTGTAGGGAGAGGGTTAGGGTGAGGGTAAAAATCCCAAAACGCGTACCACGCAAACACTGGGATCAACGCGGCATTCGTCACGCGCGTCGCGACGGCGACGCCTAGCATCGCGCCGGCGATGAATCCATCGCGCGCGCGTCTTTCATCGCGAAAACATTGAAGAAAATAGAACGCGGCAAAGAGCGTAAAGAGCGAGTATGGTTCGCTCCAAAATTGTTTGGCGTAGACCCAGGCAGGCGTCGCGAGTCCGTACAAGAGCGCAGCGATGAGACTAACGCCGCGCGTGAATTTCAATCGCCGCGCAGACAGGAACACGTGCGCGCCTGACATCGCGATGACGATGCTACTCGTGAGCAGAGTGGTCTGCGCAAGACCCAGGTCGAGCCAGAGTGCGAGCGCGTACAGCGGCGCGGCGAAGAGCGACATGCCGTACCCGTACTTGGCGTACGATTCACCGTCCCGCGCAATTTCATCGCGCGCTTTGAAGAGCGTCCAGAGTTGATCGGTGTTGAACTCACCGCGCTTGACGAAACTTTCGGTGACCGAAAACATGGACATGCTGTCTTGCGAGTACAACTGTCCGCTGAACGACAGCAAATAAATTCCGAACAACAACAAACCCAGCCACGCGGCAAGCGTACGATCAGTCATGCGATTTCTGAATTGCCGCGCCGAACCAGATCAGCGACACGCCGAACAATTCGCCGAGCGTCGTCCACAAGCGCGTGACGAGCGAAAGCACGACCGCGACCGGCGCGGGGAAAAAGTGACTGAGCATCCACGCGAGCGCGCCCTCGCGAAAACCCAGACCGCTCGGCGTAAAGAAGGACGCATAGCCGATCCAATACGCGCCCGCATTCATCGAAATAAACGCGAGCAAATCGGTCGGCGACACGGGCGTGATCGAATCGGTGAACAGATAGAACGCGATGCCGTTGGTCAGCCACATCAACAGCGAAAAAATCGGCGGGACTAGTCCGCGCGAAAAGGTCGGCACCGGCGCGTCAATCTCGCGGCGTGTGACGCGCGCAGTGATCGCGATGAGAATGCGATTGACCGGCGGCAATGCAAAGAACATCATCAACAAGGTGAACAGAATTGCCGCAATCGCCGGCGCGTACGCCGCGATGGTTGGGTCGAGCATGCCCTGTAAAAGCTCGGGACGAATCAAGAAAAACATCAAGCCGAGCAAACCAGCAATGGAAAGCGCAAGCGCGGTGTACACGACCTGACTGAGAAACGCGTTCGTCTTGCTCACGCCCTTTTCTTGCACCATCACCATCATCGTTGCGACTTGCCACACGTTGCCGGGAATATAGCGCGTGAGATTCGAGAGAAACCACACGCGCGCGCCAAAGCCGAACGTCAGCCGATTGCCGAGCGCGATCAGAATGCGCCGCCACGCTTCAACCGCGAATCCGCGCGCGACGACGAGCAAGACGAGCGAGAGCGCGAGGCGCGGCAAATCGAACTTGAACTCAAAGCCCGACGCAGTCACATCGCCCCAGGTCTGCACGAGAATGCGACCCAGGAAAAAGAGCACGGCGATAGCGAGGATATAGCCGGCGATGCGACGCCAGGGAAGATTTCCGATTTTTGATTTTGGATTTTCAATTTTGGATTTATCTAGTTCCATTTATGCCTGCCTGATAAATTTGCTCAAACTGCTCGGCGACGCGTGTGCGAGTGAACCGCTCGCGCACCCACGCCGCACCGTTTGACGCGAGTTGTTGCGCCAACACGCGGTCGTTCAAAAGTTTTTCGATGGCGTTCGCCAACGCGCGCGCGTCGCGTTCGGGCACGAGCACGCCGGTTTCGCCGTCGCGCACAATGTCGGTGACGCCGCCGGAATTCGCGGCGATGATCGGCGCGCCGCACAGCAACGCCTCCGCGAACACGATGCCCATTCCTTCACGAATCGAGGGGAGCGCGAACACGGCGCACGTCGCGTAATGCCGGGGCAATTCGGCGGGCGGCAACGCGCCGAGAAACTCAATACGCTCGCGCAAACCCAGTTCGTCCACTTGCTTTTCGAGCGCCGCGCGTTCGGGTCCATCGCCGATGATTTTCAAATGCGCGTTCGGCGCAAATGCCATTGCTTCGATCAACGTATCAATGCTTTTTTGCTTGGTCAAGCGCGCAACGGTCAAGACTAAATTCGTAATTCGTAATTCGTAATTCGCAACTTGAAATCCTGAGCGTACCGGCATTGGAATGACTTGGATCGTTTCCGCGTCTGCAACGCCAAGTTCCAACAATTGCTCGCGCAAGTACGTTGACCCGCACGTGATCACGCGCGCGCGTCGGAATGCAAAACGCGCGAGCGGGCGCGCCCAACGCGTGCGGCGCAGCATCTCGACATCGGTGCCGTGCGTGGTGACGACGAGCGGTGCGCGCGTGACGAGCGACGCGAACGCGCCGACTAATCCGCCCGGCAACCACCAGTGCGCGTGGAGAATGTTCGGGCGAGCCGCTCGAACCACGGCGAGCGTCTTTACGAAAAACGCGAGCGTGAACAACGCAAACAGAATTTTGTTGACGATGCCGCGCGCGACAAACTCGTGCATCGTCCCAGCGTAGGCAAGCCGTTCCCAGCGCGCGGGCGCGTAGCGAAAACGACGCACACGCGTCGCACCCAACATCTCCTCGTCTGCAAGGTTGGGCGCGTGCGGCGCGATCACCTCGACCGCGATGTCACGCGCGGCGAGCGCGTCGGCGAGTTGCAAAAGAAACGCGCCCATCGAATCATCGAGGGTGCGCGGAAAGACGTGAGCGAGGAAGAGTACGCGCATACCGATTTGACCGCCAACCGCTGACGGCAGTCGGCGGTCGCGAGCGAGAACTATTTTGGATGCTCTGTTTTTTGCGACTCGGCAAAATCGCGCAAGCGCGCTTCGAGTTCTTCGACGCGCTCGTTCTGATTTACGATCAACTCGGCGAGAAAGCCGACGACGAAAAAGAGCACGCCGACGAGAAGCAACACGCCGGCAAAATCGAAAATCGGACGACGCTGACCCAGGTCGGCGAGATAGATTACGACCAACGCGATAAACGTCGCAAGCGACACGCCCACAATGCCGAGACCGATGCCGCCGAAAAAGAGCATCGGCTTGCGCGAAAACGTTAGCAGAAATCGGACGACGAGCACATCGAGAAACGACACGGGCAATCGTCCCAAGCCGTAATGCGATTTGCCGCGCGTGCGCGGATAATAATTGACCGGCACTTCGCCAATCGTAAATCCTTGCGCGGCGGCGAGAATCAAAATGTAGCGATGCCAGTCCGAGCGCAGGTGAATGCTTTCGACGACCTCGCGACGAAACGCCTTGATCCAGTTCATATCGTGCACGGTCAAGCCGAACAATCGTCGCGAGACGACATTCGCAATCGCCGACGCGAACACTTTGCCATCGCGTCGTCCTTGCCGCCAACCGGCGACGACATCGTACCCTTCGTTGATTTTCGCAAACAACTTGGGAATGTCTTCGCTCGGATCGGATTCGAGATCGGCGGGGAGAAAAATCACGACCTCGCCGCGACACTGGCGAAAGCCGGTCCGCATCGCCTCGGTCAAGCCAAGCGACTTGCGGTGACGAAACAAACGCGCGAACGGATAACGCGCCGCACAGATATTCGCTTCGTCCCAGGTCGCGTCGGTCGAGCCGTCGTCCACGAGGATGATTTCACCAGCGACGTTCAAATCGGCAAACGCGCGCGCGATCTTTTCGAACAACGACGCGATGTTACCGGCTTCGTTGCGCGCCGGAATAAAGACGGAAATTTGCATCGCGGGCGATTATAACATCAAGCCCAGATTTGGACAAGGCAAACGCGCGATGGCGTATTTGGATTTTTAGCGCGGAACGTTGTATACTAACATCGAGAGGCAACGATGCCAAAACGCCAACAAAAATTTCGCGCAACGCTCAGGGCTGGACGTGATTCCGCACGTGCCAGCCATGAGCGTTTTTATTTCAGGCAGGTGATCGCGATGAAGAAAATTTTCGCCGCGCTAATCTTGGCGAGCGCGCTCGGCGCGTCACTCGCGCTGATTGCGCTCGCCGCGCCGACGCTGACGAGCGTTCACTCGCAAGTGACGATTCTCAGCGACGGCAAGTTGAATGTACGTTATCAACTCGTCTTTTTCGAGAACGAGCCGCGCAATCAAATCACCACGTTCGGTCCGCTCGATCCGCAACATCAAATCGCCGACGCAACGCTCGACGATGCACGCGGCAGTTCGCGCGTGACACTCACGAGTCTCGGCGACAACAAATATCGCGCGAACTTTGCGCTCACGACCGAGCCGGGGAAAACGTACACGTTCACCGTGCGCTATCGCGTCGAGCGCGCGCTCGACACGACGCGGCGCGACGGCGCGGATTATCGCGTCGTGAATTGGTCGCCGCCGCAGTGGGGGTTGCCAATTGGCGAACAGACGATCACGTTCATCGCGCCGATTGAATTGCCCGCGAACATCACGCAACCGGAACACGTGACCCAGGACATCGTGCGCCAAGCCGGCATCGTCGAGGACTCGGCGAGCAAATCGTCGTTCGACCGCTGGATTTACTATCCGACGCCCGACCTCGCGAGCGGCAAAAATTATCTTTCGATTTTCACGTCGAAGAAAAATATTCCGGTCGAAGGCAAACTCACCGCGCGCTTGTACATTCCCGCGCGCTACTTTGCCGCGCTCCAAGCCGATACGAATGCGACGCGCGCGCCCGTCGCGCCGGCGACGCAACCGACCTCCGCGCCGGTCGAAATAGATGCAACCTGGGTTCTCGCTATGGTCGGGGCGGTCTTTGTCGCCATCGGCGGATTCATCGCGCTCATCTTTGGTTTCCTGATGTATCGCGGCGCGCGCCCACGCCGCGAGCCAGTCGTGTACCAACCGCCCGAAATCGAAATCGAAACGTTCGAGAAACCAGGCAAGGTGCCCGACCTCGACGCGATAGAAGCCGCGCTGTACGTCGGCAACAACACCAAGGTCATCACGTTGATCGTGTTATCGCTCGTCGAACGCGGCGCGCTCGAAATCGTGAATCGCAAACCGTTGCAACTAGCCGTGATTGACGCGACGAAAGCGGCGAACGATTACGAGCGCGTGCTCGTGACCGGCATCGCGGACGATGGGACGATCCCAGCGGACGCGCAAACGAAAATCATCGCGGCAGTGTCCGCGCAACTCGCGACGAAAATTTGGAACGCGGATCCGCGCGCGACGCGTAAGGCGTACCAACAACGCGCGGACGACGCCTGGCGCGATTACGAACGCGCCACGCCGACGCACCGCCCGGTGATCGTGCAACACAACTATCCCTGGATTTTCTTGTCGCACGATTATCGCCCGCTCGAAGAGAGCGGCGGTGCGAGCGCGGGCGGCTCGTCCTCGCGCGAGCGCGAAACGTTGCCGCCGCTCGTCGCTGGCGCGCATCAACTCGCGAGTGTGTTCGAAGGCATCGCGGGTAACGCAACTCGGCAGATGGAGCAGGTCGCCGCGACGCTCACGGGTGGCGCGCCGAAAGAGGGTACACCGGAGCAAGTTGGTTACTCGGCTTGCCACAGCGCGTGCCACTCGGCGTGTCACTCCGCGTGCGTCCACGACGCGTGTCACAGCGCGTGCGTGCATTCGAACTGTCACGATGCGTGCCACTCCGCGTGCAACTGTCATAGCGCGTGCCACTCGGCATGTCACAGTGCGTGTGTGAGTAAGTTCTAGACCCCCACCCGCTAGAAAATAAAACGATGAACGAACGGCTTTCACAATTTGCGGAACATTTTATCGCGAGTACGCGCGAGTATATTTTTATTCGTCCCGAAGATCGCCTGCTGATTTTGCGCCCGAACAAAACGTACCATCTCAACGCGACCGCAACGGAAATGTTGCACGCGCTTTACACGCGCGAGCGCGTGGATGCGGACGCGGTCGTGCGCGAGATCGCCGCGCGTTATCACGCGCCACTTGAGCAAATCGAAAACGATCTCGACAAACTGCTCGACAGTTTGCGTTGGATGTTGCAGAACAAACCGACGCGCGGTGCGGCAGTGCGACGTACACCCTTTGGCTCGCACGCGATCAAATTTCCGGTGCTGTCCGAAATCGCGTTGACGTATCGGTGTAACAATCGCTGCACGTTTTGTTACGCGAGCGCGCCCGACCGCGCGCACGACTTGCCGGAAATGACGACGGATGAAATCAAGCGCATCATTGACAAGATCGTGACGCAAGCCAAGGTACCGACGATTTCGTTTACCGGCGGCGAGCCGACCTTGCATCGCGATTTGCCGGATCTCATCGCGTACGCGAAATCGAAACAGATGCGCGTCAATCTCATCACAAACGGGACGCGCTGCGCGAACGCCGAATTCGTCGCCGAGTTGAAACGCGCGGGACTCGACTCGGCACAGGTGAGTCTCGAAGCGGCGGACGAAGCGGTGCACAATCGCATCGTCGCTAATCCCCGCGCGTACACGCAAACCGTGCAGGGCATTCGCAATTTAAAAGCGGCGGGGATTCACACCCACACGAACACGACGATCAATCAGCACAATCGCGATCACCTGCGCGGCTTGATTGATTTTCTCGCCGCCCTGGGTCAGGAATATCTTTCGATGAACATGGTGATTCGGACGGGGAACGCGGTGGCAAGGAAGAATTCGGAATTCAAAATTAAAAATTCGGATGCACTACCGAAGGCGGAAGGCGGATTTCAAAATTCGAAATTCGACATTCAAGATTCGGATGCTCGGTCGAATCACGAATTTAGAATTTCGAATTTGGAAATCGGCTACCGTGATATTGGACAACTCGTCCTCGAGTTGAAAAAGCACTCCGAAACGCGCGGACTGCGATTCGTGTGGTACTCGCCGGTGCCGTACTGTTTGTTCAATCCCGCGCAACATGGGCTGGGTTCGCAATCGTGCGCGGCGGCGGACGGTCTGCTCTCGATCAACCCGGCGGGCGATGTTCTGCCGTGCTCCAGTTTCGAGCAAGGCATCGGCAATTTACTGCGCGACGATTTCGACGCGATTTGGCAGACGCGCACGGCGAGATATTGGCGGCGCAAAGAATTTCTGCCGCCCGACTGTCGCGGGTGCGAAATGGCGAATTTGTGTTGCGGCGCGTGTCCGCTCTACTGGGACGAGGTGGGCAGTTTTGCGGAAATCGAAAATGCGACACCGCGTCGCGCGCCCGCGTGGGAAAATGCGATCTGGCAAGCCAAGCGCCGTTGGATCGGTCAAGTGAAAGGAATGGGAGTGTCATGAGTCCAGCGTACACCACGCCCGCGTTCCACGATTTCTTGGAGAAGGAACGCAAGCGCATTGCGAACGCGTATCGCGAAGTTGAAGAGATTCAAATAGATTATCAAGGCGCGTACACGCGATTCAAAACAGATCACGACAAGACGCTCAACGCGCTCGTGGCGCAACTCGATCTGGCAACGCTCGACGCCTCGCTGCGCGAGCCGGTTGATGCGCGCGTGCCGATTGAACAGCAATGGATCGCCGAGCGCATCGCCGAACTCGACAAGCAAATCACGCAGGGAGTTCAGTTGGCGGACGGCTTGATCGCCAAGGCACGCAAAGAGCAAGCCGATTTGCGCGCGCTGAATCCCAAATCGAACGAGCAGGAAGAAAAACTCAAGACCGATCGCGCACGTTGGAAAAGTACGCTCGATCAATTGAACGCGCAGGTGAGCACACTCGGGCACGGGCTGGGATTTATCTTCAACGCGTGGAAGATTCACGCGATTGACCGCGAACGATTTCGCGCGGTGGGTCGTTTAGAAGAAATCGAAAAGCAGTTGGCAAAGGTGCGGAAAGATTGGCAAGACCTGGGCGCGATGGTGGACAAGAACACGAGTGGCTGGCGCGAGGAATGGCAAAAAGCAACTACGCGCGTCGCAACGCTTCGGCAGGAACGCGATTTCCTCGCGCAGAATACGGGTACGCTCGCGCGCCAACGCGCGATCACGTTCGTGTTCGATAACTTGAAGACGCCGACCGAGAATGCCGCGCTCAAACCGATGGTCGCGCTCAACCACGCGACGGACGATTACCAAACCGCGCTCGGCGCGATTGCCGGCATTCTCGGCGTGGTCAAAAGCGTGGACGATGGGTTGGGGCGATTTAGCAAAAGCGTCAAGACGCTGATGGACGAACAGAATCGGCACGACCAATTTCTCGCGCCGCTCAATATCAATGTGCCGGACACTATCAATGAATTTGGTAAAACCTGGGATGAGCTCGCGCTCGTCGCGCGCGATGAAAAAGTGTACCACGAGCATCCCAAGGATTTCGTCAAGCAGGTACAACCGTTTCTCGACGCGCGACTCACCGCGCCGCAGATCAAGAGTTATTTCGACGCGCTCGACGGTGCATTGAAAAGCGCAATGTCAAAATGGAGCCACCGATGAATCGCGTAATTTATTTTGGCGTGTTCGCAGTTTCGGTCTTGGTGCTCGCGTTTGGCGTACTGTTCCTCTGCGCGGCGATGGCAGTGCCGGAGCGAATGTGGCTCGCGCTGGTGTTGCTCGCGCTTGGCTTGGGCGGCGCGGGATGGAGCGCGTGGGCGTACCGCAAGTGGGCGAGCGTTCAGCCCGCCGCGCTGTCCGCAAGCATCACGGATCTCGCCGCGCAGAACGATGGCGAACTCGCGCTCGCGCAAGTCATGTCCGCGTTCGACGTGCCAGCGTCCGCCGCGCAAGCCGCGCTCGACGAGTTGATGAGCAAGGGACAGTGTCGCCGCGAACCGCGCGGCGAGCGAACCGTTTTCGTATTCCCAGGATTGAAGGAACACAAGATGGTTCGCAAGTGCGCGTACTGCGGCTCGACTTTTCCGGTGAAACAATCGTTGCAGAAATGTTCAAACTGCGGCGGCAAGTTGGAGTTGGTGAGGGAATAGTGCGATAACTATGATTGCCAAAGAGTTTTGCGTATGCTATACTCGCGCGTGATATGAATAATCTAGTTGGTCAAACCTACGTCAATTCTGCGCCCAAGCCGGACGCCTCAATGGAGTTATTCAAAACGATTTGGACTCTGCGGGGTAGGTTGCTTGGGTCCGATTCAGCTCAAGCCGCACAAACCGAAGCAGGTTTGATCTGCCGAATTCTGTTCGTGCGTTTTTTGGATGAGGCAGGGTTTTTCGGCAAGACAGGATTTCCATTCGAATCGCTTACAAATTCTGTTCCCGATTCTTCACCACTGGATTTTCTAAATGACCAACTGACTCTGGGTTCATTGCTTAATCCACGTTCTATCAAACGTGAAGGCATTGCTGAACTGGCTAGTGAGATAATGCCGCGCTACCGTTTTTCGCTTCTACCAGATAATTCACATTCCGCAACGGACTCCAAGCCGGTAGTAAAAAGTTGGGTGCTGGGTTACATTTACGAACGTTGGATTGATAACCGCAAAACCGGTTCTTATTTCACGGCGGACGCACTTGCCTATTCAATTGTGACCCACGCGTTGGAAGAATGGCTGGAAGTAAAGTATCAGAACCAATTTGATCATTCCGAGCATTTGCGCTCCGTTTTGCACGTATGGGAAACGGGTACACCTCTCGACAATCATCACGCGCGAGAAATACAACAATGGCTTGAACATGTCCTCGAAGAGATTCGTTTGGTTGATTTGAGTATGGGCGGGGGCGCATTTCTCGTCGCGGCGCTGCAGGCGCTCCACCGCTTGAGACTATTCTGCCGCTCCTCGCTTTCCACTTCGCCAACAGAACACACGACATTGGTCCGACACATTCTCAGCCACAATCTTTATGGCGTGGACATTATGCCGACCGCCATTCACATCGCCAAAATGCGATTGTGGTTGGCGAGTCTGGAATTGATTGGGATCGTCGCTTCGGAGAACTTGCCGGCATTGCCCAATCTCGTTCACGGCGATGCGCTTGTTGCATTGAAGCAATCCACTCACACTACGCAGAGCACTTTTTTGGTCGAGGAATCCGCCGATCCACTCCAGGCATTTCTTACGGCGCGTGGCGGTTTCGATATTTGCGTTGGCAATCCGCCCTTTATCGCGTTAAGCCAGCGCAATCATGTTACGGAAAAACGCGCGTTCATCGAAAACTGGAACAAGCGGCATCCAGAGTATGAATTGCGCACCACTTCGGATCTAAGTAACTTTTTCATTTTGCAAGGCGCTGATCTGCTTCGCCCGAATGGAGTTTTAGCGTACATTACCTCCCGCAATTTTTTTGACACCCGCTATGGCAAACCGATTCGCCGGTTCCTAACGCAACAAGTCGAATTGCGCCATCTCTACACCTTGCATGACCATCCATTTACGCAACAGGGTCTAAAGGTTAAAGCCAATACTGTCATTCTTTCGCTTGTGCGGCGGACACCGCTAACACCCTTGCGGTTCCAAGATTTGACCGTCTGGAATGAACCGTTGTCCGATGAGCACGGGCATGTTATAGATCGTGATGAACTGGCGCGTTCCGCCAATTGGACACAGACGCTTTTTCAAGACCCACTGCGTTCTGAGATAGAACGCCGTTGTCCCAAAAAGATCAGTGATTATTCTATCGCGCGGATGGGTATCAAATCGGGCGACAACGAGTTCTTTTTACTACGGATTGATTCGGATTTGTTTCCGCAAGTAGCGCGTGAAGAGTCGGCAAATATTTTCATCAAGGTTGTACGGAATTCGCGCGATGTGCGTGGATGTGTGTTGCCGTCTACGACGCAGTACCGTTTATTGAACCTGCGCGAAAAAATTGCCCAAGTCGAGCGCGGTTTTTCGACGAACCGACTAAAGGGAGTTGCTAAGTACATCCATCAGCACGGAGTCGCTTACGCTTGCCCGCAATGCCAAGCGCGTGCAGTGGAGGAACACAAACAGCATCCTGAACTTTATCCACATCGAGGAATGTGCGCCCAGTGCCCAGAGTGTCGCAAACATCATAATCCATGTGATCGTCCGGTGGACCGTTTGTCGAATCAAGGTCATCGCCCAGAATGGTACACGCTATCTCTGAGCAAGCCACCGGCAATCGCGGTGCAGTGCATCGTGGACACCGAGATCGGAGTTTTCTGGAATAGCGCAAGGGTTTACGCTACCGATCAGTTCCAAACGATTGACGAATGTTCGGACGAAGAAACCACCAAACTGGTTTACCTGTTTTTGTGTAGTCGTCTCGCGCGGTTTCTTTTAGAGGGATACGCATTGCACCGGGCGCGATACGATGGAAGTTTCATGCTCAAGATTCAGGTCAACCATCTCCAGGATTTGCCTTGCCCGGATTTTGGACCAATCAGCCCAACCGTCAAGCAGGGTTTGCTCCAGTTGTTTGATCGTATCATTAGTGTACGGGATCGTCGCTCAGAACAAGCCAAACAACTGATGAATGAGCTTGATCGTGTGTTCTTGCAAATTCTTGGGTACCCAATAGACACAATTGATGCAACTCAGATCCAACTCGCAACTTCGCTAGAAAAAGCGGTCTTGTTTCGATGGACCAAAACACGCACGCGCAGTAACATCAAATCTGACGACGAGGAGAATCATGGAACTTTCGCTGGAGGAAATCAAGACCTTAATCCTGGACTATCTTCGATCAGGGCGTTCGATCCGGATCAGAAATCCACAAGAGCGTCAGGGCAACAGCAAGTTGTGGGAGAAAGATGTTGAAGAGTTTTGCCGCGCCAAAGGTTTCGATTTCCAGCGCAATGACAGTAGGACTCCCGATTACGGCGAGCCGCTAAATTTCGATGTTAAGAGTGTGCGATTAGATCGGACAACCAAGACATTTACAGTCGCCCCGCTAACTGAACAGGAGGCTCAAACCGGCGTCCTCCCGTACCGAATAGTGATTCTCGTTTGGAATTACAACCCAAAAACGCGCCGTGGTCATCCAGTAGACGCTATCGTCGTTCCCAAGGAAGCCAGAACTGTTCTCACGAATTGGAGTTACAAAGGGATACAAGTGAAATCGGGGATTTCGGAAAAGATGATTCGTGAGAAAGGGCTATTGGCTGGGAGCAAATTGGAATCCAAGAAATAAATACAACCATAATATACAAGACCCGAAGGGTTTTCGCGCAAGCGAACCCTTCGGGTCTTTTCTTTATTCATTCAGCCCCGTCAACGTCATCTCGCGCGGATGCTCGACTGCATCCTGGTTTTAGCGAGTTAGAAACTTGCCCTACGTTGCTTGACCAATGTAATCGCATTTCGTACATTTGACGGTGTTCTTGCCTTTCAGCGTCATCAGACTACCACAACGCGGGCAGGGCGTGGGCGCGGGCATGTCCCACAGTGCGAACTTGCAATCGGGATAGCGATTGCACGAATAAAACACGCGACCCTTTTTCGATTTCTTTTCGACGATTTGTCCCTGTTTGCATTCGGGACATTGCACGCCGGTGTTCGCGCTGCCACCGCCCGCCGAAAGATTGCGCGTGCCTTTACATTCGGGAAAGCGCGAGCACGCCAGAAATTTGCCAAAGCGTCCGCGCTTGACGACCATCGGCGCGCCGCACTTGTCGCACACCTCGTTCGTCGTTTCGACCGGCAACGCGACATTCGGCATCTCATTTGCCGCGCGGTCGAGCGTCGCTTTGAACGGCGCGTAGAAATCGCGCAGAACTTGCACCCAGTTCGCTTCGCCATCCGCGATTTTGTCGAAACGTTCTTCCATCTGCGCGGTGAACTGTACGTCCACCTCGTTTGGAAAGTGTTTGACGAGCAAATCGTTGACGATGAAACCCAGGTCGGTTGGCTTGAGTTTGCGGTCCGGCATTCGATCAACGTAACCGCGTTCCTGAATCGTCGAGAGAATCGGCGCGTAGGTGGACGGACGACCGATGCCATTCGCTTCGAGCGCCTTGATGAGCGTCGCTTCGGTGAAACGCGGCGGCGGCTCGGTGAAATGTTGCTCAGGAAAAATGCCGAGCAAATCGAGCGGCTCGTCGCGTTCAAGCGGCGGCAGTTTGCGATTCGTTTCATCCTCGTCATTCGCGTCGTCCTTGCCTTCGCGATAGACCGCGAGGAAACCGGGGAACTTGAGAATCGAGCCGTTGGCGCGGAAGAGAAAATCTGGCTGACCGCGATTGGCGAATGGCTGATGGTTTACAATCGGAGATTCGGTTTTGCCATCTGCCATTGGCAATTTACTATTCGCGTTTTGGCTTGCCCCAATGTCCACCGCGGTCGTATCGAAAATCGCGCTTGCCATTTGCGACGCGATGAAACGCTTCCAGATCAGGTCGTACAGTTTGAATTGATCAAGTTCGAGAAATTCCTTGATCGCGTTCGGCTCGCGGAACGCGCTCGTCGGACGAATCGCTTCGTGCGCTTCTTGCGCGCCCGCGACTTTTTTCTTATAGATGCGCGGCGTCGGCGGCAAGTACGCGTCGCCGAATTTTTCCTTGATGTACGCCCACGCTTCTTTGCCCGCGCTCTCCGCAATGTTCGTCGAATCCGTCCGCATGTACGTAATCAAGCCGACGCTGCCTTCGCCGACGTTGACGCCTTCGTACAAACGTTGCGCGGTTGCCATCGTGCGCTTGGCGTTGAAACCCAGTTTACGTGATGCCTCTTGTTGAAGTGTCGAAGTGATGAACGGCGGCGTCGGATTGCGACGTTCGTCCTTGCGCCGCACATCGAGCACACGATACGCGCACTGCTCGAGAATCTCTTTTAACTTGAGTGCGTCGTCACCGGTGTGGCACTCGAAATCTTTATCGCCAACCTTGATTAGTTTCGCGCGGAAAGTTTGGTCGTTGGATAGTTGGACGGTTGACTGTTTCGCCAACTCGGCTTCGATGCTCCAGTACTCGACTGACACGAACGCTTGAATCTCGCGCTCGCGTTCAACGACGAGCCGCACGGCGACGGATTGGACGCGCCCCGCGCTCAAATTTTTCGTGTTGATTTTTTTGCGGAGTAACGGTGAAATCGTGTACCCGACGATGCGATCCAACACGCGGCGCGCTTGTTGCGCGTCCACGAGCGGCTGATTGATCGTGCGCGGATGGGCAAACGCGTGGTCAATCGCGTCGCGCGTGATTTCGTGGAACTCGACGCGATGCACCGGCTTGCCATCGAGCGCGTGGTCGAGCGCGGCGGCGAGATGCCACGAAATCGCTTCGCCCTCGCGGTCGGGGTCCGTCGCGAGAAAAACTTCGGACGCATTTCCCGCGAGTTCCCTTAGTTCCTTAACTACGTCTTTCTTCTTCGGCGTGATGACGTAATGCGGACGAAAATCGTGTTCGATGTCCACGCCCATTTGCTTTTGCGGCAAGTCGCGAATGTGCCCGATGGACGCGCGCACGCGATACCCACCGCCGAGAAACTTGCCGACGGTGCGCGCTTTGGCAGGCGATTCGACGATGACGAGCTTGCCGGTGGCGGATGGCGACTGGCGAATAGCAGATCGCTTTTTCGCGACCTGTAATTTGCTATCTGCCATTTGCGATTTACTATCCGCTATTCGCAATTCGCTCTTTGCCTTCGCTTCCGCGATCATCGCGTCGCGATCCAACGCCGAGTGCGCCTCGGTGTTGCCGAGTCGCATGATGTTCGTACCGCAGACGGGACAGACGCCTTTAGTGTACGCCGCGCCGCGTGCGTTGAACAGCGGTTGCGCGTTTTGCATTTCGCGCTTGGTTTTACATTTGACGCAATAAGCTTCGAAGGGCATTTTAGATTTCCGATTTTTGACACCTGCCCTTGCGGGCGGTGCAAGGGTTTCTGATTTTGGATTGGCTTGAGTATACCACAAAATAAAAGAGGTTGGAGACGCGTACCTCCAACCTCTAATCTCCAACTTCCAATTTCTATCCGACGAACGTGTGCTTGACGAAATTCTCCAACCCTTTGACGCCGCGCACTTCGTTATCGAGAAGCGGGATGACCGCGCGCACTTGACCGTTAAAATCGCTCCAGATTTGATCCATGTACGCATCTTGCATCGCGACGCGGTTGCGCACGAATTCGGGTGACGATGTGAGCACCTGGTCTTTTTGAATGACCATGTTGACCAGCACACCACCAACCGGGATGCCGAAATCGTGGAACCAGTTGATAAATCGCTTGATCACCGCGATGGGCAACGCCTCGGGGAGAGTGACGAAGAAGAACGAGGTGAGCGCCTTGTCAGTGAGTAGTTTTTGCGCGTGAGCCATGCGATCGCGGAAACTGATAAGGTAATCCATCAGCGGGTCTTCTTCTTTTTTCTTGGTGAACGAGAGCATCTCACGCAACGAGCGCGCTTCATCGCGCGATTTCATCATCTTGTTGACCCAGAGCGAATAGACCTTGCTCATGCCGAGCAAGCGCCGCGCGTTCGCGGTCGGCGCGGTGTCGAACACGTACACGTCGTACTCGTCTTTGAACATCAACTCGATCATGTTCTCGAACATCGCGGATTCTTCGAATGCCGGATTCATCGTCGCCGATTCGACGAACTGATCGGCTTGCGTCGAGATTTCCGCGAATTTCAAAAACCATTGAATCTTGTTCTTGATGTCGGCTTTGGAGCGTTCGATGGTTTCCTTCGTATCAATTTCGTACGCCCACAGATTCGGCACGCCTTTCACCGCCGTCGGTTGCCCGAATACGTTTTGATCGAGCAAGCCGGAGAGCGAGTGGACCGGGTTGGTGGACGCGAGCATCGTCTTGCGACCTTGTTGCGCGAACCACATCGCGGTAACGCCTGCCATCACGGTCTTGCCCACGCCGCCCTTGCCGCCGAAGAAAATGTACTTGAGTCCGGGACGGTCCTTGACGTACTGCGCCATTGATTTGTCAATGCCAGCCATTTTGCTTCACTCCTACCCGTACATGATCTTGGCGAGTTTTTCGATCATCGCCAAGCCAGTGACGTCGCGTTCCATCTCGGGCACATAACCGCGCACTTGGTCGCCCAGCGTTTCCTTGATCTTGTCCATGTAACCGCTCTGCATTTGCAAGCGATTATGCAAGTACGCCGGCACGACTTGGTTACGCAGTTCGGGCGGCAACACGCGGTTGACGATATACCCGGCAATCGGCACGTCGAATTTCGCGAACAACTCGGCGGCTTTTTGCGTATCGAGAATGATCATTTCTTCCGGCACGACGACGAAGAAGAACGCGGTCTTGACCTTGTCGGTAAGGATCTGCGACGACGCGTTGATGCGCTTTTTGATGTACAGCAACTCGCCGAGGATCTTGTCCTCGTCGGTTTCCTTTTCGCGTTTGATGCGCGACACCATCGTTTCGTACTCGCGCATTTCCTCGCGCAGTTTGGTGATCTTGTTAATCCACTCGTCGTACACTTTAGCCATCGAGAGATAGTACAGCGCGTGTCCAAGCGGCACGAGGTCGTAGATGTAGTAATCGTACTGCCCCTCGACCATAATGTCCACGACTGCATCAAAGATCGCGGACTCTTCCATCGCCGGTTCGGCGGACGCGGCTTGGATATAATCCTCGATTTCGTCCGGCACTTTGTCAAAGCCGTACATGTCGAGAATCTTTTTGCGGATTTCGTTCTGGTAATTCTTGATGTGGCTGTCGGCGTCAATCTCTTGCGCCCACAGGTTGTCCATGATCTTGACCGCGCCTTTGCCAAAAATATCTTTCTGGAAAATATCGGTCAAGCTGGCTTGCGGGTCTACGGAGAACACGAGCACCTTGTGCCCTTGCGACGCCAGCCAGTACGCGGTGGCGGCGGAAAACGTCGTTTTCCCCAGACCGCCTTTGCCGCCGAACATGATGTAGCGACGGTCGGGATTTTGTTGAAAAACATCTTTGAGTGACATGAAGACTCCAATTGGCTGATGGCTGATGGCTGATGGCGTATAGCAAATGGCAAATTGCCTACCTTTCCATTTGCTATCGGCTATTTGCTATATGCTATTCGCCATTCGCTAGAACATCGCGTCGCTGATGTCTTTTTCGCGCAACATGCGGCGTTTCCAGGTCGCGATGTTCGGCACGACGTACGGCAACAAGCGCAGAGAGTAGTACGGGGGCAAAATCGGGACGCCGATCAGGTCACCCATCGTGATGAGGATGAACAGGTGCTCCATCGAGGCGCGCGTGCGGACGGCATAGCGGCTCATATCGTGCGCCGCCATTCCATACATAACTTCTTTGAGGTTGTCTACAACCCCAGCAAGTCCGCCGCGCTTTTCTTTCTTGGCTTTTTCTTCTGGCATAGGACACTCCTTTGTGTGAAATCGAATTTATAATCCGTGCAGATCGAGTTCGTGGTCGTCAAACAGTTCGCGTTCACGATTGACGCGGCGCTTCCACGTTTTGATGCTGGGAACGACAAAGGGGAGCAAGCGCAATGAATAGTACGGAGGGATGATGGGCAAGCCGAGCATATCGCCAAACGTGAGCGCGATGAAAAGCGTTTCGAGCGAGGCGCGCATTTCGACAAAATGCTGTTCGAATTCGTACGCCGTAAAGCCATACAAAAACTCGCGCACCTTTTGCAACCAACTCATGTGTTTCACCACGGCTCTCATTGTGGATTCGCCTACCTTATCATAGTCATTATAGCATCGTGAAGATGCCTTGTCAAAAAATTGACGCCCTCTATCCGCCGTGCTATAATCGCCGCACTGACGCGCGGAAAGGACATGGGTTCGTTATGCCGGATAACATCACATTTACGTTGTTGCTCGCTTTCGCAGTTGTGATTCTAGGAGCGTTCGCCATCGGCACACATTTGAACATCCGCAAAGGGGATCGCGTGATCAAGTGGATGCGCGGCGGCTTGCCGTTGGTCGGCGAGCGCGCGACGGTGCGCTGGCTGGGTTCCTCGGTCGCCGAAATCAAGGTCACCAAGTCGTTCGCGCCGTTTCGCACCGCCGAAGTTCTATTCGTCTTCGAGCCGCGCGATGTGCCTGTGCATTGGTTGTGGTCGCGTTGGCGCGGCAGACGCGACTTGATGATCTTTCGCGCGCAATTGGACAACGCCACGCGCTTTGAACTCGAAGTGTTCGACCCGAAGGGTTGGACGACGCATCACACCGAACGCGATGTCAAGAAAAAAAATTGGACGCCGGTACCCTTGACCGCGCAAGGACTCGAAGCGTATCGCTCCGGCGGCGACAACCACGACGCGCAACCGCTGATTGACCTGGCAACGAAAGCCGGCGGAAAACTGGTGCGCTTGTCGGTGCATCGCACCGTGCCGAACCTGGAGGTTCACTGGCTGATGCCAGACGGCAACCAGGACAATGCGAACAACTGGTTTGCCAATTTGAAAAGACTGGCGCAAGACATCACTTGAGAAAATGAGAATCGTCCTCGCGATCAATTCGCGAGGACGATTCGTTTATTCGGTTGTATTCGGTTGTGAGTTATTCTGCTTGAGCGCCCGCTGCCTTGGGCGCTTTGGAATAGCGTTGCCACGCGATCCAGGCATCCCAGGCAATGACCGCCGCGCAGACAAAGAGCAATGCGGAAATGATCAACTGCGTCCAACCGCCGATTTGCACGATCATTTGACCGGCGAATGCCGGCGCGGTGAGCACGTTGACGTATTGATTGTACCCGATGACGATAGTCGCCGCCATGGTGGTGATGTACATGAACAGCATCGGAACGAGCGCGTACATCGGATTCCGTCCGGTCGAGCGCAACCAGATCGAGACGATGAGCAGACCGAGCGCCGCCATCAACTGGTTCGCCGAGCCGAACAGTTGCCACAAGTACACCCACGTGCCAGTGAGCAAGAGGAACAACGCGATCGCCATCGAGATGATGGTGGACACGTGCGGGTTCTTGAGCAGAGGGACCGCTTCGCCGAGCCATTCGGTCAAGGTCACACGCATCACGCGAAAGATCAACTGCACCACCGTCAACACGATGACCATGAACGCGCCAAAGCCGAGCGCGGTACCGTACGCGACGAACGCGCCACTCCCGCCGCCAAAGATCACATCGAGCAAGCGACCGACGCCAGTGGCGAACGCGCCGACACCAGCCAGACCGGTAATCGCGACTGCCGTCAGCGCGAGCAAGCCGAGTGTGTTCTCGCTCAACATGCCGCCGCCGCCGACCGGCAACGCGTCGGTTTCGTACTCCAACTGACGCGAGGTGTTGACCGAGCCAATGAGCGAGTGCCAGCCGGAAATCGCGCCGCACGCAATCGTGACGAAGAGCATGGGCCACAGCGGTTGCCATTGCTTGCCGGCAACGAAGGTAAAGCCCAGGTCGTACACGTTAGGTAGATTGACGTTCGGCTTGAATGCCGGCAGAGTGAACGTGGCAACCTTGGGCGCGAGGAACGGCGCGAGCAAGCCGCCGACTGCGCTCAAGCCGATAGTGAACAACATGATCCAGAAACCGATATAGTTCACCGGTTGTGCGAATCGCCAGATCGGCAAGTTCGTGCCCAGGTAACTGAACGCGAGCAGGAAGATCGCCCAGAAGAGATAGTTCGGCAAAGTCCGGATCGCATCGTTCTTGGCATCGTACGCCACGGTCTCGGGACGTTTGCCATCCGCGCCGATTGCCGGCGTGCGCGGATCGGCGCGCGTCGGATCAACGACGACGAAGAGCGGCTGTTTGTTAGTGAGACCATCAATCGCGGCGTTCAAACCAGTCACGGCTTGGACGACGGGTTGAACATCCTTGCCTGCCGCATCTTTACCTGTGACGAGCGGACCCAGCGCCATCGCGGCGATGGTGAGCGTGACCGTAATCACGGTCACCATGATCAAGTCCATCTTCCAGCGATAGAGCATTTGACCAGCCAGCAACCCCATCACGGCGAGTGTAAACAAGCCGAGTGGAACATCCGGGCGCGCCGCCATCAACGCGGTCATCACGCCCATGAACGCGCCGGCGACCAGGAGCAAGTAGAAGAAGATGAACACAAACAGAATTGTGCGCGTGCGTGGAGCAATCAGGCGGTACGTGATCGCGCTAAGCGAGTTGCCATCATTGCGCACTGAGAGCATGATGGCGGAATAATCCGCCGCCCAACCGATGAATGTCACACCGAGGACGAGCCAAAGCAGAGAGGGGAGCCAGCCCCAGAATGTCGCGGCAACGATGGGTCCCGTGATAGGACCTGCCGCGGCAATGGACTTGAAGTGATAACCGTACAACACATTCCGGCTGGTGGGCATAAAGTCCACACCATCCATGTACAGTTTTGCCGGCGTCGCTTTTTTGGGGTCGGCTTGGATGATCTCACGATCAATTCGGCGAGAATAGAAATTGTAGGTGAGATAGATCATCACACCGCCCAGGACGACGATCAGCAACGTGTTCATCGCCATGCCCGATGCGGCGATAGCGCCCGTTACGATCAGCGGGATCAAAATGAGCAAGAGAACGACGAGACGGATGTCCATCATTGACCTCCAAAATTCGAATAATCTGTCGCACCACTGCGACAGTCTTTCCAATAGAGTGAACCGTCGGACTCGTGCAGAATTCAAACGTAACTGCTAGGCACCACCTCCTTTGTTTATTTCTGAATGCCGAAAACTGAATAAGTGATGACATAATTATACTACGCGATGAAGGCGTTGGCAATACCTGACTTGAGAAAAAAATACCGCGCACCCCTTGTCGCGCTGACGTGTGTGTGTTATAATCCTGCCATCGTAACGATTTTCAAGGAGGAATTATGGCGACCAAGATCAGTAACAAACAGTACAAACGCGTGGACCTTATCGAAGTGAGCGGTCGCATTGATTCGAGCACCGCGCCCCAACTCGACCAGGCGTTGAATCGCGTTATCAAAGACGGTCGGTTTCGCATCGTCGTAGATTTGTCCGAGACCGATTTTATGAGTAGCGCCGGTCTGCGCGCGTTGCTCGCCGCGCTCAAACAAGTGCGCCGTTTCAATCGCGGCGATCTGCGCCTCGCTGGTCTCACCACCAAAGTGAAAAAGGCATTCGAACTTGCCGGCTTGCTCGACGTGTTCCAATCGTTCGACAACCCGGTGGATGCGGTCGGCAGTTTCTAACGCGTAGGCGCGGCATTAACCAACAGGCAGACAAGTGAAAAGGATTCGCTTGTCTGCCTGTTTGTCTACACCGGGCTGTTGTGTTGCGTCGCGCTGTGCGCCGGCTCCGGTCGCTTTTCGAGCGCGGGCATCAAGGTGAGGCGCGGTTCTTTGACGCGCGCGGTCGTGTGCTTGATGAGCAAACTGCGCGTTTGCAAATTGCGAAAGCCCAGGAGATCGAGCGCGCCGCGCAAACCGCTTTCGTACTCGCGCACGTTGCAATAGATCGGGCGCGGCGGCGCGGCGCGCAACAAGGCGAACGCGCCGAGGATCAACGTTTCGCCGTACTCTTCCGCTTGCGGATGCAACCAAAAGCGCAACCAGTACGCCGCCGAACTGCGCCGCACGCGCACCGCCCCGGCAATGTCGCCATCCACCGGCAGAATATAACCCGCCCCGCCGGACTGATCCCACCAGTCACCCAGTTTGCCGCCTTGCCCCTGGGGTGAAAGCATCCCTTCCGCGATTTGCACCGAGCGCGGCGCAAACTCGGCATAGAGACGCAACAGATCCCAGCCATCGCGCACGCGTTGATGACGCAAGGGCGCGGTCTTGGGCAGATTCGCCGGCAGCGCGTCGAGCCGAAACACGTCATCATGCGCGTACGCGATAAACCCGGCTTGGCGAAACACTTCTTCGACGCCATTGCCGCTCGTGACCTGCGCGAATAAACGCTGTCCGCCGCGACCGCCGATTTCCTTCGCGCATTCCGCGAGCAAACGATACCAAATCGAAACGATATCGCCGCCGCTATCGAGCGCGGGCGATATGAAAACGACATCCGCTTCGGGGCGACCGCCGCGCGCGCGCAACTGCAAAAAACCGAGAGGGCGCGCGCGCCGACTCGCCGACGCGTACTGCACAATCGTCTCGGCGGCGACGGAACTGAACGGTACATGCGCGGCGAGCGCGGCTTGGGTCGCACTGTGGGGCCACAGCACGGCGCGTTCCAAATCCAACTGGACGCCGCGCGCTTGCAGCCGTTGCACCGCGAGCAAATCGTTGAAGGATAACCAACTTGCCATCGCCAACATTTTACCGCAAGAGCGCACGCGTGACAAGTGACGCGCGCGGGCGCGGCGTGGTATAATCGCCATCACAAAGGAGACCACGATGGCTGGAAAACCGGAACGCCCTTTCAACACGCGCAAGTATCAAGGTCAACTCGAACGCGAATTGATCGTTGGCGGCATTCTCATCACGCTGATCGTCGGCGGTGGATTGATCGCGTTCTTTTGGGGCGGCAGCGCCCTCATCACTGCCCTGGGGTGTTTCGCGCTCACCGGCGGATTGATTGTCTTGCTGTGGTTGTTTTTCAAAGGACTGGAATGGATCGCGCGCGATTGAAAAGACGCGATTGCCAAAACGCGGCGGCTAGAGTAAAATCCGAACCATAGGGGTTACGGTGATTGATATTCTGACCGTGCTAACCAAAGTTCGCAAATATAATCCGCAGGCGGATCTCGGGCGCATTCAGCGCGCGTACGATCTCGCCGCGACCGCGCACGCCGGGCAAATGCGTTCGACCGGCGATCCGTACGTGACCCACTGCGTCGAGGTCGCCAACATTCTCGCCGACTTGTATCTCGACGAAGATACGTTGATTGCCGGTCTGCTGCACGACGTGCCCGAAGATACGTCGGTGACGTTGGAGACGATTCAGAAAGAGTTTGGCGACACGGTCGCCAAACGCGTGGACGGCGTGACGAAACTTTCCGAATTACGCCTGGGAATGGGCACGGAACAAACGCGCGCCGAATCGCTCCGCAAAATGTTTCTCGCCATGGCGGAAGATATTCGCATCGTCATCATCAAACTCGCGGATCGCCTACACAACATGCGAACGTTGTACGCGCGCCCCGTGGAAAAGCAACGCAAGATCGCGCGCGAGACGATGGAAATTTTCGCGCCGCTCGCCAACCGTCTCGGCATCTACCACCTACGCCGCGAACTCGAAGACCTCTCGCTGCGCTACATTGATCCCGCCAAGTACGAGGAAATCGAACACCTGCTCGCCGGCGACAAGGACGACCAGCAAGCGTACATCGCGCAAGCCATCACCATCCTGCGCGAACGTCTCGCCGAAGAAGGACTCGAATCGGTTGAAATCAGCGGACGCCCCAAACACATCTACAGCATCTACAACAAGATGGTGCGCAAGCGCCGCGACTTTAATCAGATTTACGACATCCGCGCGATTCGCATCATCGTGCGCGATTTGCGCGAGTGCTATCTCGTCCTGGGTGTGGTCCACAGTTTGTGGACGCCGATTCCCGGCGAGTTCGACGATTTCATCGCCAAAGCCAAAGACAACATGTACCAATCGCTGCACACCGCGGTGATCGGTCCGGCGGGCAAGCCGCTCGAAGTGCAGATTCGCACGGCGGAGATGCACGAGATCGCGGAATTCGGCGTGGCGGCGCACTGGCGTTACAAAGAACCCGGCGCCAAGCACAGCGCGGCGTTCGAAGAAAAAATCAACTGGATGCACCAGTTGATGGAATGGAAACAAGACATCGCGGACGCGCGCGTCTTTGTGGATTCGCTCAAGACCGACATTTTCCAAGATCAAGTTTACGTGTTCACGCCCAAGGGCGACATTATCGAAATGGCGGCGGGCGCAACGCCGATTGATTTTGCGTATCAGGTTCACACCGAGGTGGGCAATCGTTGTCGCGGCGCGAAGGTGAACGGCAAAATCGTCCCGCTCGATTACCGGCTCAAGCACGGCGAACGCGTCGAAATTCTCACCGCGAAAAAAGGCGGTCCCAGCCGCGATTGGCTCAATCCCAGTCTGGGTCTCGTCCGCACCGCGCGCGCGCGCGAAAAAATTCGCAACTGGTTCAAGCATCAAGAGCGCGCCGAGGCGATCTCGCTTGGGCGCGAATTGCTCGAACGCGAACTACGGCGCATCGGTTTCGATATTCGCAACACGAATTACGACGACGTCGCCAAGACGTTCAACTTTAAGAACGTAGACGATTTTCTCGAGGCGCTCGGTCACGCGGACTTGAGCATCACGACCGTGAGCGTCAAACTGCTCGACGCCGAACGCGCCAAGCACGCCCCGCCGGTCGAGCCGTTGCCGACGCGCGCGCCCCTGATCGCGAAACCGCCAGAAACAAAAATCGCGTTCGACGGCGTCGGCAACCTGCTGCATCACCTTGCCCGTTGTTGCAATCCGCTGCCGGGCGATGAAGTGATCGGCTTTATCACGCGCGGACGTGGCATCACGATCCATCGTCGCGATTGCAAGAACATGTTGAACATGGATTTGGAACGCGAGCGCGTGATCACGGTGGACTGGCACAAATCGGACAAAGCGATCTATCCGGTCGGCGTGCAGATTCGCGCGTTTGATCGCGCGGGTTTGTTGCACGATATTTCCGGCGTCGTCGCAGAGAACGGCGTCAACATGAGTTCGGCGAATGTCATGACGAGCAAGGATCACATCGCGAACATTACCGCGACGTTGGAGATTTCGAGCGCGGACCAACTGACGCGCATCCTCGCGAAAATTGACCGCGTGCCAAACGTCATCGAAGCGCGGCGCGTGACAGGATAAACCAAGACCCGAAGGGTCGCTTGTGCGGAAACCCTTCGGGTCTTGCTTTAGGAATCACAAAACCAGGTTTCTTTGGAAATCTGGTTTTTTGTTTGCGCCGAGTGAATGCCTGAGAATGGCAACGCGCATCGCACCATACTGAAAGCCATGCGCGAGTTTTTATCAGACCTGCCGTGAGCAGGTCTTTTTTTGCGACAATTTGACGATGATTTGATGGTAGGCGGGTATGCTATGTACGCAAGCAGGAGGAGGGAATGGTGCAACTACACGGGCTGGCATTTCCGCTCAAGATGATTCGCGTCTTGCCGCGTGCAATTCCGCACGATTGGTCATATTCCATCGCGGGCAAACGCGATTTGCGGATAGACCTCTTACGCGGATTGGCTGTTTTTATGATGGTCGTCAATCACTTTGGCGGCGCGTCGTGGCTTTTCCTCGTTACCGGCGGCGATGCTTTCTTCGTGTCGGCGGCGGAAGCATTCGTGTTCATTTCCGGTCTGACAATGGGCATGGTTTATAGTGGAATCGCGTTGGAAGAAGGATTGCGCGCGGCGCAGGGCAAGGCGATCAGACGGGCATGGACACTCTACAAACTTACGGTGGTGTTGACGTTGTTGCTCGCTAACGTTTCATTTCTCTTCCGCTTGCCCTGGGTCAACGCGGCGGCGATGGATAATCCCTTTACGTTTACCCTGAATGTGCTCCTGCTCCGGCAGACGATGTATTTGTCCGATGTGATGTTGTTGTACACCTTTCTGATGCTCGCCACGCCGCTTGCCTTGTGGTTGTTACATCAACGTCACACGCTTGTGTTGGTCAGCGGATCGAGCGTGCTGTGGCTAACGTTTCAAATCGGGCACGCGCAAATCCCCTGGCAGATCGTGGATAACCCGACATTCAATTTCGCGGCATGGCAACTGGTCTTTTTTATCGCGATGACGCTGGGTTATCATCGCGAAAAAATCAAACGGATGTTGATCGGCTTGCCACGCGCACCAGTGCTCATTCTGCTTGGCACGTTCGCGTTGCTGTTACTCGGCTTGCACCGGGAACTGGATGCGGATTCTGCCATGTCCGTGCTCTTTGTCAAAAGCGCGGTTGCGCCGGGACGACTGGGCGCAGGTTTTATTTTGTTTTCGTTCGCGTACCTCACGGCGACCTTGGGGTGGAAACCGATTTGGTCGGCGCTGGGTTGGCTGTTGATGCCACTCGGGCAGAACGCGCTCTACGCGTACACGATCCACGTTGGCGTGATCGCAATGTGGTACATCGCGCGGATGGTACTGCCGGCGGGAGTGAGTATGAACGCCGAGGTCAACACGAGCGTGCAGTTGACCGCGGTATTACTGATTTGGGCAATGATCCAAAAGAGATTTCTGTTTAAGCACATCCCGCGTTGACCAATCCCGCGCGAAACAAGCGCAAGTCTTGCTTCGCGATTTACTAAAAGCCAGAGAGTTTTTGCTCTCTGGCTCATTTTATTTTGGCGAGCGCGGTCGTCACCGCGTCCTGGTCACTCCACGAAAATTCGGTCGCGCCGAAACACATCGAACGTTCATGTCCCTTGCCGCAGACGATCACCACATCACCCGCACGCGCGCTTTGAATCGCGAACGCAATCGCGTCCCCGCGCTCCTCGATGATGAAATAATCCTCGCGTTCGCGTCGTCCCGCGCGTTGCAACCCTTCCGCGATTTGCGCGTTGATCGCCGCGAGCGATTCGGTGCGCGGGTCTTCAGCAGTGACGATGATCTTGTCCGCGAGTTTCCCCGCGACCTCGCCCATCATCGCGCGCTTTGCCACATCGCGCAGTCCCGCGCAACCGAACACGACGATCACGCGTCCGCGCGCAAACTCGCGCACAGTATCGAGCGCGACGTGCAACGCGTTCGGCGTGTGCGCGAAATCCACAATCACCGTAAATGGCGCATCCTGCATCACTTGCATTCTGCCGAGTACGCCACTCACGCGCGCGATTCCCTCGCGCATCGCGTCGAACGGCACGCGCCGCGCGATGCCGATGCCAATCGCCGCGAGAATGTTCGACACGTTGAATCGCCCGATGAGGGGAGTGGTAATTGGTAATTCGCCAAATGGCGTATCAACCACAAACCGCAAACCGCGCGTATCGTGAAGAATATCGCGCGCAATTACGAATTGCAAATTACGAATTGCAAATTGCAAATTTGCGCTGTAGATGATTCGTTCCTCTGCCGGAATCGCGCGCAAAAAATCGAACGCGCCGCGTGCGTTGTCGTCCGCGTTCAACACCGCGACCTTCGCCGTGCGCGGTTTGCGGTACGCGGTTGCGAGCGCGCGAAACAACATCGCTTTCGCGTCGCGATAATTTTCCCAGGTCTGGTGATAATACAAGTGCTCGTGCGTAATGTTCGTCACCGCGGCGATGTCGAACTCGACCGCGTCGAGGCGACGTTGCGCCAGTCCTTCGGAGGTCGCTTCGATGATCGCGTACTGCATCCCCGCATCCACCATCTGCGCGAGATAGTGTTGCACGTCCGACGCGTCCGGCGTCGTCGTGTGCAAGCCGGTGTCCAACTCGGCGTCGCCAATCGTCGCGCCCACGGTCGTGATCGCGCCGACCTGGTGTCCCGCCGCGCGCAAGATGGACGCGGCGAGCGCGCACGTCGTCGTCTTGCCATCCGTGCCGGTTACGCCGATCACGCGTAATTTGCGCGATGGAAAATCGTGCCACGCGGCGCAGAGGTGTGCGAGCGCAGAGCGAGCGTTGGGGACAAGAATTAGATTGGTAGTTGGTAATTGGGGATTGGGGATTGGGGATTCGGCGACGATGGCGACCGCGCCGCGTTGAATCGCGTCGGGAATGAAACGCGCGCCGTCCACATTCACGCCGGGAATCGCGACGAAAAGCGCGCCGGGAATGACGGCGCGCGAATCGCAAGTGATCGCGGTGATTTCAATATCGCGTTCGTCTTGAATGGCTTGCGCGGGCAGCGCGCGAAGAAGAGAAAGGAGATTCATCGCACGCCCCACCGCTCGATATTCCAAAAATCGCCGGCGAACGAGCTGGGCGCGAACCCAGCCACCCGCTCGCCGACCAGCCAATATCGTTTCGGTGCGAACAAGAACGCGGCGGGCGCGTCGCCAATGAGCACGCGGTTGATCTCGTTCGTGATAGCGGCGCGCGCACTGGACTCGCACGCATTGACGCGTAACGAATCTTTCAAAAGCGCATCCACACGCGCGCTCGTGTACGAGCCGATGTTCAGCCCGTTCCCCTTTTCGTTTTGATTCGACTGCCAGTACCAATGTTGATCGGGATCGAGCGGAATTTTGCGCGAGACGAGCAACAAGTCAAAGCGATGATCGAACGCGCGCGTCATCCAGCCCGCGCGATCGTTCAACTGCAAAACGATTTGGATGCCAACCGCCGCGAGTTGTTCGCGCAGACGAAACGCGACCGGTTCCAGGATCGGGTGATCGGCTTCGGTCCACAGTTCGAGGCGCAGTGGTTTGCCATTCTTGCGAACAAGTCCGTCACTCCCGTTTGTCCATCCCGCCTCGGCAAGCATCTGCTTGGCTTTAGCCGGATCGAACGCATAGCGCGGCAGAGATGTCGTTTGCGCCCAGAATCCCGGCAAAACCAACGCGTCGAGCACGCGTCCTTGTCCACTGACATCATTTAACAACACGTTGCGATCCATCGCGTAATTCAATGCTTGCCGCACGCGCGCATCGTTCAGCCCAACCGTCTCGGTGTTGAAAACAAGCATCACACTTTCGGGCGCGTCCACCGCCACGCGTCGCGCGTCCGCGATAGTCTTGATCGCGGCGAACTCGGTCGGCGCGGCGAACATCAGGTCAAGTTGTTTGGTGTTGAACGCGACGCGCAACGCGGTGGAATCGGTAAATATGCGAACGGTCACGCCATCAAGATGCGGCGCGCCGCGCCAATAATCCGGATTTCGTTCAAGTTTGATTTCGCCGTTCGTGCTCGCGACGAACTTGAGTGGACCCGTGCCGATCATTTGCGCGGGGGTGAGACGCGGAAAATTTGTCGCGCGTGCAACCGCGCGCGGCACAATCGGCAATGTGCCGACGCTCGTCAATGCCGGACAATAACCTTCGCCGAACGTGATTTGCACGGTCGCATCGTCAAGCGCGATCACGCGCGGATTGACGCCGAAATCGGTGACGGGCGTACCGCGAAAATTCGGCGACGCAAACGCGTTGATTGCCGTCACCACATCGTCGGCGGTGAACGCGTCGCCAGTGTGCCACCGCACATTTTGACGCAATCGAAAAGTAAACGTCGTCGCATCCTCCGAAACCTGGAACGATTTGGCGAGCGCGGGTTCGAGCGCGCCGGTCGTCGCGTTGACTTGCAACAGCGAATCGAAAACCGTTTCTTGTACGATGCCCGGCATCACATTGAGTTCGAGTGTCATTTTGCCGACCACACCGATCGCGAGCGTGCCGCCATCCGGCAATTCGGGTGTAGGTGTTGGCAAGATCGCGGTGGGCGCAATCGCTTTGCGAACCTGGGTCGGCGCGGGCGTTGGTGTATCTTCGACACGCGGAATCGTGATCGAAGCGCACGCGGTCAGCGCGAGTAGCAATACAAGGAAAAGAGGGAAATGAAGGAAATGAAGGAATTCCCTTATTTCCCTTAGTTCCCTCTTTTCCCTTATTTCCTTCATTACCCTTATTTCCATTTTTCCAAAATACTCACTCATCAACTTCACACCGCAACATATCGTCAATCGTCTCACGCCGGCGAATCACACGCACGTTGCCATCGCGCACCGCGATCACCGCCGGACGCGGGATCAGGTTGTAATTGCTTGACATCGGAATTTGATACGCGCCCGCGCACGGAATCGCGAGCAGATCGCCGGCGGCGACGCACGGTAAATCTACATTCTCGATGAGCAGGTCGCCTTGCTCGCAGTACCGCCCGGCAATCGCAACGCGTTGCGTCGGCGCGTCGTTCATCTTGTTCGCGACTCGCGCGGTGTACTGCGCGCCGTACAACGCGGGACGCACATTGTCGCCCATCCCGCCATCCACCGCGACGTACGTGCGGACGCCGGCGATTTCCTTGATCGAGCCAATCGTGTACAGCGCGACCGCGGATTGCGCGACCAACGCTCTCCCAGGTTCAAAAAGCAATTGGGGATTTTCGATTTTCGACACCTGCCCTTGCGGGCGGTGCAAGGGTTTTCGATTTTCGATTTCGGATACGATTGCTTCGGCGACGGTTGCAACCGCAAGCGATGATTGCGCGTCAGAGTACGGCACGCCCCAACCGCCGCCGAGGTCTATCTCGCGCAGTTCGACGCCGACCGCATCGCGTAGTTCGTCCGCGAAATCGAACACGGCGCGCACCGCATCGCGATACGGTTCGAGTTCGAACACTTGCGAACCAATGTGAACGTGCAAGCCGACGAGTTGCACGCGCGGCGCGAGCGCGGCAACGCGGTGAACCGCCTGCATCGCCGCGCCGGTCTGCATCGGCAAACCAAATTTCGATTCGGCAATGCCGGTCGCCATGTAACGATGCGTGTGCGGATCAATCGCGGGCGCGAGACGCAAGAGCACCTGGGGCATCACGTTCATCGCGTCGGCGATCTGCGCGAGCAATTCGATCTCGTCGAGATTGTCAACGACCACGTGCGTCACGCCGAGTGCAAACGCGGCGCGAATTTCGGCCAGCGTCTTGTTGTTGCCGTGCAAATAAATTCTCTCCGGGTCGAGTCCCACGCGCCGCGCGATTTCTAATTCGCCTTCGGAGGTCACGTCAATGCCGAGATCCGCTTCTTTGAAAATGCGCGCGAGGTACGGCGAATAGTACGCCTTGGTCGCGTACAGGATCAGTGAATTGCGCCAGCGCGCGCGAAACGCGTCGCGCAATTCCGCGGCGCGCGTTCGCAAATGCGCGTCATCGTACACATAGAGCGGCGTGCCGAATTCGCGCGCCAGGGCGATGGCATCGCAGCCGGCGATTTCGAGATGGTTGCGCGCGTTGACGCGCGCGTGCATAGAAAAAAGATCGAGATTCATGTCTGCATTTCTCTACGTTTGGGAATGCCGCGACTCTAGCACAGGTATTGCAAGTTGGCAAACGCGATAGACCCGAAGAGTTTCCGCCGCAGGCGAACCCTTCGGGTCTTTCTTGACGTTATGGCGGCATGACGCTATAATGCCATCGAGGGAGAACACGATGAAACGCACGCAAATCTATCTCAGCGACGACCTGTACGAAACCTTGCGCCGCACCGCGTTCGAGCAACGCAAGTCCATCGCGCAAATCGCGCGCGAGGCGCTCGAAACGCACCTCGGCGAACCGCGCGTCGCGCGCGAGCAAACCGCGACGTACGCACCGCGCGCGTTGCCAACGAGAACACGTCGCGCGAAAAAAATCGTTAGCAAGAAAACGCCCCGCCGTGTCACGCGCGAGTTAAAAGACAATCCGCTTTATCAAATGATCGGCATCGCCAATAGCGGTCTTGGCGATTTGGCGGAGAACCACGATTATTATTTGCTTGAATACGAAAAAAGGAAACGCAAATGATCTTTGTGGATTCCAGTGTTTGGATTGCAATCATTGATGAAACAGACCGCCATCATCAAGAGGCGCGCGAGTCTTATATTGACGTGATCCAGAGCACATCGCCCGTCGTCACATCGCAATTTATTTTAGCAGAAACGTATACCCACCTTCGCTATTCTGTCGGGCATCACAAAGCCGTACATTTTCATCGTCTCGTGATCGAAGCGCAAGAAAAAAAGTTGCTCCGTATATCGTGGGCTGACCAAACCATCTTTGACGCGGCATGGCGTATGTTCGAAAAATACGCTGACCAAAATTTTTCATTCGTTGACTGCACGAGTTTCGCATTGATGCGCGCACATAAAATCAAAACCGCGTTCGCGTTCGACGACGACTTTCGCGTGATGGGATTCGAGGTCAAGCCATGATTGTTCCCGACCTGCACACCGCGCTCGACCACCACTTTGGCTTTGCCGCGTTTCGCGCCGGGCAACACGACGCGCTCGACGCGACGCTCTCCGCACGCGACGCGCTCGTCGTGATGCCGACCGGTTCCGGCAAATCGCTCTGCTTTCAACTCTCCGCGCTTTTGCTTGCCGACACCACGCTCGTCATTTCCCCACTCGTCGCGTTGATGAAGGACCAGGTGGACGCGCTCGTCGCGCGCGGCAAACGCGCGACCTATATCAACAGCACGCTCTCCGCCGAGGAACAACAAAACAAACTGAACATTCTCGCGCGCGGGTGGTACAAGATCGTCTACGTCGCGCCGGAGCGATTACGCAACGCGGCGTTTCTCGACGCGCTCAAGCACACGCGCGTCGCCCTGCTCGCGGTGGACGAGGCGCATTGCATTTCGCAGTGGGGTCACGATTTTCGCCCGGACTATTTGCGGCTTCGCGAATTCGCCGACGCGCTAAATCGCCCGCCGATGATCGCGTTGACCGCGACCGCGACGCCCCAAGTGCAAACCGACATTATCGCGCAACTCGGTTTGCGCGCACCCATCAAGATCGTCACCGGATTCAATCGTCCGAATCTCGCGTTGCGCGTGCGCTACACGCCGGACGATGACGCGAAACGCCGCGAGCTTGCCGCGCTACTGCGCGAGCATACCGGGAGCGCGATCATCTACGCCGGCACGCGCCGCGGGACCGAAGAGATCAGCGCGTTTTGCGGCGAGGTCACACGCGCGCCCGCGGCGTTCTATCACGCGGGCATGGCGGACGACGAACGCACGCGCGTGCAAGACGCGTTTATGCGCGACAAGATCAAAATCATTGTTGCGACGAACGCGTTCGGGATGGGCGTGGACAAGCCGGACATTCGCGCGGTGATTCATTACGCGATTCCCAGCACGGTCGAGGCGTACTATCAAGAGATCGGTCGCGCGGGACGCGATGGCGAACCGGCGCGCGTCGTTCTGCTCTATTCACCGAAAGACCGCGAACTGCAAGAATGGTTCATCGAGAACGACGCGCCCGAGCCACGCCAGGTCGCGCACTTGTATCAAATTCTCCAACGCGCCAAGAACTGGGTCTCGCCCGGTTATTTGCAGCGCGCGACCAACTTGAATGATTCGAAATTGCAACTCGCGTTGCGCCAACTCGAACTTGCCGGCGCGCTCAAACGTTTGGGCGATGCGCGCGGCTTGATCGGCGTCGAGGTCACGCCCAACGTGACGCTCAACCTGGCAGAGAGCGAAGCCGAAACCGAAAAGCGCCGCGCACACCGGCGCAAACTGCTCGCGCAGATAATCGCGTACGCGGAGACGAATCAATGCCGCCGGCAATTTATTCTCCGCTACTTTGGCGACGCGGGCAACGCGGACGCGCCGGACTGTTGCGACAATCATCGCGCGGCGACGACCGCGCCGACGCGGCGCGCGGAGAGCGCGGAGGAGTGGGTCCCACTCGTGATTCTCGAAACCGCGCGCACGTTGCAACGCCAGGTCGGCACGCAGAAACTCGCGCAAATTTTGCACGGCTCGCACGCGCAGGAAATTCTCCAATTCGGATACACGCGCCATAAATTCTACGGTAAACTCGCAGATTATCGCGTCGGCGAAATCGAAAACGTGATCGAGCAATTGCTGAAGCAAGGTTATTTGAAAACGATTGGCGGCAAATATCCGGTCGCGCAGATCACGCCGTTGGGTGAAGAGACGGTCAACACGCGCGCCGCGATTGCAATCGAGTTGCCGCGCGCGCCATCGCCGACCGCGCGCGCCGAGACGCATCACACGCGCCAAGCCGGCGGCACGGTCGCGCGTACGCTCGCGCTCGTACAGCAAGGCAAGTTGCCGGCAGAGATCGCGCAAGAACGCGATTTGGCGATCAGTACGATTTACGGACATCTCGAACAACTCGTCACGGAGGGCAAGGTTCTCGCGGACCAACTGGTGCCGGCAGATGTGCGCGAACAGATTTGCGCGGGCATGCGCGAGTGGAATGGACAATGGCTTTCGGATCTCAAAGCGCGATTGCCCGCCGCCATCACGTACGAACAGATTCGCTTGGTCGTCGCGGCGGAAAAGAAAAAGTAGGGCAAGTTTCCAACTTGCGATTGATGGCAAGTTAGAAACTTGCCCCACCACTTTTGAACATCTGTGCTATTTGTGATAGAATGCGAGCAACTGAAATCAACCCACGGAGGATACGATGCGTGAAGTGTTTGTGGCGATCGCGCAATTCCATCCACGTCTCGGCGAGCCGGATAAAAACCTGACGCGCATCGGCGAGATCGTGGACCACATCTGCGCCGCGCAAAAAGTCAACCTGATCGTGTTGCCGGAACTCGCGACGACCGGCTACGAGTGCGGCGTCAAATTCACCGAACTCGCGGAGCAAATCCCAGGATTCACGATTGAGGACCTGGGCGCGCGCGCGGAACGGTACCAGACCTACATCGCGTTCGGCATGGTCATCAAGCACAAGGTCGAGAGCGTCGTCTACGACGGCGCGGTGCTCATTGATCCGAACGGCGAAGTCACGGGACAGTACCACAAAGTCCACTTGAAACCGGAAGAACGTCCGATTTTTCGCGGCGGCTATAAATTTCCGGTGTTCGAAACCTCGTTCGGCATGGTTGGCATGTTGCTCGGCTGGGACGTTGCGTTTCCCGAAGCGACGCGGTCGCTCGCGCTCGACAACGCCGAGTTGATCGTCGTGCCGGCGAATTGGGAGAACGCGACGATTGAAGAGTGGAAGACGTACATCAAAACGCGCGCGCTCGAAAATTCGGTGTTCGTCGCGGGCGCGAATCGCATCGGCGACGAGTACACGTACGCGTTCGGCGGCGAGAGTGTCGTGATGGGTCCGCGCGGCGAGACGTACGCGCACGTCGGTCGCGACGAGAATGATCGTCCGAAAGAAGCGTACGCGATTGCGAAAATTGATCTCGACCACGTAAAAAAATATCGCGAGGAATTGCAAACGATGCAGAGCCGTCAGCCGGCGACGTATCGCGCGGTAGTGCGAAATTATTAGTTGGGTAGTTCGATAGTTTGATAGTGCGATAGTGCGCGTGAATGTGTCATTGCGAGGAGCGCAGTTTGCGACGAAGCAACCCCCACGTCGTTCTGGAGTTTAGTTGCTTGGGGATTGCTTCGGGCAAAAATCGCCCTCGCAATGACAACTCCGTTTTGCGAACACCACAATGCCCAAACCGATCACGACGAACATGTTTTGGGGAGATCAATCCATGAACCGCATCACAATTACTTTGCTGATCGTTCTGCTCGCCGCGTGCGCGCCGACGCCAACCGCGACACCTGTTCCGCCGACCGCGACCCAGGTTCCACCAACCGCGACGCGCGTGCCACCGACCGCGACCCAGGTTCCGCCAACCGCGACGACTGTACCCACTGTCGCGCCAACTGCGACCCAGGTTTCACCGACTGTGACGCGCGTCGTCACGCCGACGACCGTCGCGGCGGCATCGCCCGCGCCAACGTTCGCGCCAAACGCGGTGTGCGCGACGCAAGGCACGCTCGAAGAATTGATCGCGTGCGTCGTGGCGAAAATGCCACGGCGCGACACGCAAGGATTTAGCGTACCGAGCGACACGGCGTTGAGCGACTGGAAACAAGTCGCGGCGCAAATGTTGGCGGGCAAGTGCGACGACATCAAATTGCCGGCGCTGCTCGACAAAATTTATTCGGTGGCGACATTCAAAGACAAAGCGAACAACGCGAGTTACTGTGTCGCGCTCGAAGTGCTCGACGAGAACAGCAACGGCACGATTGATCGCGGCTGGGGCACGTTCATCGTCAACAACAAACCCGCGCGCGAGTTGAACATTCAAGCGCCGCACCCACTTGCGGATATTGACACCGACAAAGAAGCCATCGGCGTTTTCAAAGGGACGAACGCGCGCACGTATTTGCTCGCCGGTTCCCATCGCGATGCGAACACCAAGCGAAGCGCCTGCTCGAACACGAGTGAAGGCGAAGCGGATGCAACGCACAACGCGGCAAATTTTTTCCAAGCCACGAGTGAAGCGTTGTTCGATTTCTACACGCCCGCGAAATCCGATTGGGTCGCGATTCAATTTCACGGGATGGCGGCGTCCACCTGTCCGAACGTGGATGCGT
The DNA here is from genome assembly GCA_016219275.1 of Chloroflexota bacterium. NCBI lineage: Bacteria > Bacillati > Chloroflexota > Chloroflexota bacterium. The sequence continues at coordinate 24,237 of JACRBM010000105.1, read as the reverse complement.
TTATGAGTTACGGCGTCCAGGTCGCGCCCAAGCCCGGCGACAAAATGCTCGAACTGCGCGCAAACGTGCTCAAGCGCCAACCGAAATGGACTGTGACGGTTTTTGGCGAACAACCGCCGTGCACGCTCTACGCGACCGAGAACGTCACCGGACGATTGCTCAACAACGTACCCGCGAATCAGGTCTGCCAGTTGCCGGCGTCGAGTTACACCGGCAAGTTCATTCACATCGAACAAAAAATCGCGTTGCGGAGCGCGGTTGCGGACTGGGTCGCGGCGATCAATGAGACGTGGAAGTAGTTGGGTGGTTGGGTAGTTAGATAGTTCACCCAACTACCCAATCACCAAACAACCAATATGGGCAAAGACAAATTCACCATCATGCCGTTTTCGCGCGAGCGCGCGGTGATTGTGGACGCGCTCGCGGTCGGCGCGCAACGACACATCGTTCACGGCTTGGTCGAGATAGATGTGACGCGCGTCCGCGCGTGGATGCGCGATCACAAAACCGAGACAGGCGAATCGTTTTCGTTTACCGCGTTTCTCGTCGCGTGCCTCGCACAGACAATCGTCGAACACAAGTACGTGCAGGCGTATCGCGATTGGCGCAATCGCCTCATCGTGTTCGACGACGTGGATGTCGTGACGTTGATCGAAGCAAAAGCCGGCGGCGTCGCGATTCCGCACATCGTCCGCGCGGCGAATCGCAAATCGTTCCGCGCGATTCACGACGAACTGCGCGCGGTGCAACAGCGTCCGGCGCGCAGCGCACAACGCTCGGGGCGATTGATGCGCCTGGGTCTGTACGTCCCCAGTTTTCTCCGGCGCTGGTTCTTTCAAATCGCTGCGCGCAATCCACAGTGGCTCAAGCGAACCTCGGGCACGACCCTGGTCACTTCGATTGGAATGTTCGCGCGTACTACCGGCTGGGGCATTGGGATCGTGCCGTTGCACACGCTCGCGTTGACGGTCGGCAGTGTATCGGCAAAGCCAGGTATCGTAGAGGGACGAATCGAAGCGCGCGAGTACCTCGACGTGACGTTGAGTTTCGATCACGATATTGTGGACGGCGCGCCCGCCGCGCGATTCGCGCGCGCGTTCGGCGAACGCGTCGAGCGCGCGGACGGATTGGATTTATAGACATGCTCCGAAATCAGGATTTTTTCATCCACGAAGGACACGAAGGACACCAAACTGAAACAGTAAATTCGTGTTTCTTCGCGTCCTTCGTGGACAACCAGGAGATTCCGGATAACGTCATGCAAATAAAAAGCGGTTCTCGCTACGAGAATCGCTTTCACTTTTTGAGATGCGCGCGGATCACCGGCTTGTAAACTGCAACACGCCCAACAACAGCGCAATGCCGACGCCGAAGATGAACAATCCGATGACGATATAAAACGCACGAATACCGGTCGGTCCGAGACTTCGAATGAAACTATAGTTGTGCGCGGGATTGAGCAGGATTTGCCAACCCAGCACTCCTCCGGCAACTCCGACAATACCGATAACGGTGAAAATGATCCCGGTAACCAATGATTGCATGGCGACTCCTTTGAAAATGTGGGGCAAGTTTCCAACTTGCCTGCTTCGTCCGCGCTTCAACCCAGGACGGCAATTTGGAAAATTGCCCTACGAACCTAGCGACTCATTTCCGCACGGTCGAGATATTTTTTGAGCGTTCCTTCACGCACCGACCAGATGCCGGTTGCGAATTGATCAATGAATGCGCGATCATGTGTCGCGACGAGCACCGTCCCCGGAAACGCGTCGAGCGCGGCGACGAACCGCGCGCGCGAGGGAATATCCAGGTGATTGATCGGCTCGTCGAGCAAGAGACAATTTACACCCGATACGACCAAACGCGCAAGCAGCAAGCGCGCGCGTTCGCCGTAACTCAGCGCGCCAACGCGCGTAAACACTTGGTCGCCGGTGAACAAGAAAAAGTGGAGCAAGTGGCGCGTCGCCGTTTCGTCCATCGGCTTGAGCGCGCGAATCAGTTCAATCGGTGTCGCGTCTGCATCCAGGGTTTCTTGTTCCTGCGGCATATAACCCAGCCGCACATTCGCACCGATTCGCACGCTCCCCTCCGTCGGCGCGAGTTCGCCCGCGATGACGCGCAACAACGTCGTCTTGCCCGACCCGTTCGCGCCGACGAGCGCGATACGTTCGCCGTGTCGCAACGTTTGATTCGCGTGACGAAACAACCATCGTTCGTCGTAAGCAAATCCCAGGTCGTCCAATGTCACGCCGATTTGTCCGCCGCGCGGCATCGCGCCGAAATCCAACTTCATTTCGTACGTGCGCGCCGGTTTCTCGACGCGTTCATCCGTCAAGAGGTGTTCGACGCGTCGTTCGATTTGTTTCGCGCGGCGAACCGTTTCGAGACCGCGATTCGCAAAGAATCCTTTCGCGAACTTGTCGCCGCTGTCTGCCTTGCCGCCCTTGCGAAACTGCGCGATGCCGCGCAAATGCCGTGCCGCGCTTTGCAAGCGTCCGATTTCGTCTTGCTGGTCTTGCCACGCTTCGAATTGTTTTTCGCGCGCGCGCGCTTTCGCTTCGACGTAATCGCTATAGTTGCCGGCGTACTCGGTAACGCGATGCGTCTTGTCGTCCAGTTCGAGAATGCGCGTCACCGTCGCGTCGAGAAACGCCCAGTCGTGCGAAACGATGAGCGCTGCACCGCGATACCGCACGATGAATCGCTCCAACCATTCGAGCGCGTCCATGTCGAGATGATTCGTCGGCTCGTCAAGCAACAGCAACGCCGGTTCGGCGAGCAGCAATCGTGCCAACCCCGCACGCGTACGTTGCCCACCGCTCAACTTGGCAAGCGGCGTCTCTGGCGGCACATCCAGACCCAGCCCTGCGAGAATTTCTTCGCAACGCGGCTCGACTGCATAACCGCCGAGCGCGTCGAACCGCGCCATCGCGTCGCCGTACTCGGCGAGCAGTTCGTCCGACGACGATTGCGCCATCCGCGCGGCAAGCGATTCGACGCGCGCACGCGCCGCGTCGAATCCTGGCATGCCCTCGCGCACGAACTCGCCCAGCGTGCGCGTGTCGTCGAGCGCGATGCCTTGCGCGAGATAGCCAAGCGACGCGCGCACGCTCACGACGCCGCGATCCGGTTGCTCGATGCCCGCGATAATTCGTAGCAGCGTCGTCTTGCCGCACCCATTCGGTCCGATCAACCCGACGCGTTCGCCCGCGTTCACGATGAACGACACGTCGTCGAGGATCGTTTGGATGCCGTATGTTTTGGTAAGGCGCGTCATTTGGAGCATCGCATCTCCAGTTGCCAGTGTTCAGTGTTCAGTATTCGGTATCCAGAACTGGATACCGAATACTGAACACTGATTTCTGAATTCTGAATTCTGCCCTATCACACCGGGATCACGAACGAACCGCGCTTCGGGAACAACGCGTCAAGCAAGAACCACGCATCGTCCTTTGCCCACGCGTCGGGATAGACCTCGCGCAATTCCGTCATCGAGTGGCGACCGAACAGTAATTGCAAAAACACTCGCGGCGGAAAACCTGCGTCCGCTTCGTGCTCGATGGGTTGCCATGTCTCCGCGCGCACACTACCCTTGTCGAGAATCAAGCGCATCCCACCACGATACTCGTTGATCTTGATTTCGCCGGTATGACCCGCGAACGCGGATTGTTGCAGATTCGTTTCGAGCGCAGGTGCGACGTGATGGATGAACGCCGGCACATCGGTGACGCGAATGTACCAGCCGTACACCGAGCGCATGCGCGTGGGCAATTCCGGCATCGCGTCGTACGCCGGGTGCGCGCGACCCAGGTTCAGGTAGAGTCCCTTGATTTCCTTGTTCTGCTTTTTGCCCTCGTCGAGCGCCATCACTTTCATTGCGCGCAAGACCGTCGGCATCACTGCGCGCATGGATTGTCCTTCGATCACCGCGAACTCGAACGTGCCATACCACGCATTCATGCCCAACTCACGCGTGGTCACGACATAGCCGACCGCGCGTCCTTCCGCGTTTTCGATGATGTTGAACGGACACTTGCAGTACGAATCGGGCGATACGTCGAGCAAGTATCGCCAGTACGCGTCGGTGCGCGGACACGCGACGAGCGACCGCGCGCAATCGCGCGCGTAGAGCGACTGGGCGAACGCAAGATCGTCGTACGTCATCGCGCGCAAACGGTACGGTTCCGGCTCGCCTGCTTTCAGTCCGGGAATCGCGTCGAACGTGAGCAACTTGCCGCCGCTCAGGTCGAGCGCGTACTCGTACCCAAACTGGCGATAAAAGTACGGAATGCCGGTGATGCCCTGCAACTGATGTCCCATCGCCGCGCTGAGCGCGTGCAACGTGTCGAACTGTTCGCGCACCAAGCCGCGCCGGCGATAGTTCGGATCGCTTGCGACCATTTCCGGGCGACCGACGGCGAAGGGAATGCCGGCGTACGACCAGGTCTGCGGAATCAACAACATCGTGGAAACGATTTTGTGCGCGACCGTGTCCTCGACGAGGAAGACGTTCGACGCGCCGACCGCGGGATGCGCGGTGATGTACTCGCGCGTGAACGCCGCGGCATTTTCGTCAAAGTGATCGCGTCCAAACACTTCGCCGCTGAACTTGGCGAGCGGCTCAACGTCGGCAAGCGTCGCCGTGCGTAGAACCAAACCGTCGCCGAGTGGACGCGGCAGTTCAATCAATCCGAATTGGATTTGGGCTTGCAAGGTTTGTGCTTTGAGACTCATTGTGATTTCTCCAGAACCTTGCGAAGGTTTCACATCCTTCGCAAGGTTTTAATGTAGTACACCCATGCGGGCTGATCCACGTAACCCAGTTTTTGGTTCATCGCGATAACCGGTGCGTTGCGCGAATTCGTCACGGTCAGAATCTTTGGATGCCCGTGCGCTTGCGCGTACGCGATCATCCGTTTCTTGAACGCCCGCGCGATGCCGCATCGTCGCGCGTCGCGCCGCACGCCGACCCAGCGCGTGTCAATTTGTTCGCCTGGCTCTGCCGCCGCGAGCATCGCCAAACCCAGGTACTCGCCGTCACGCGCCGCGACCCAAAACGCGGCAAGGTTCGCGCGATGATTCGTGAGGAACATTTCGCGCCAGCGCGCGTACTCGGTGCGCGTTAGCGGTTCGATGAACGCGGTATCCGCGCGCGTGTCCTCGAACAGGTCGTACAGTTTCTCATCGCGCGCCGGGTCGTGCGCGAGTTCGGCGTACGTTTTGATCGCGATGCCGCGCGTGTACGGTTTGTCCTCCGCGTTGGCGAGTGACGCGAGATCAAAGCGCGTGACATCGAGATGCGATTCGTACGAGCGCCACTCTTCGGCAAAACCGCGTTGCGTGAGAAAACGCACACTCGCGTCCATATCCTCACGCAGCGCGAATCGCACGAGCCAGGGATCGCGTTGCGTCACCGCGTTCATCACGGTGTCGTACAATGCCGCGCCAATGCCGCGTCGTTGAAACGCCGGGAGCACTTCGACGCGCAGCCAGTACTTGTCGGGATGATACCGCCCGGCGATTTGATCGTACTCGCCCATCCCGACAACCTGACCATCCACCTCGGCGACCCAGCGCGCGTGCGCGCAGTGCGGCGGACGATTCGCGTCGTCGCTCTGCCATTGTTCTGGCGTCAGTTTTTCTTCTGTCCAAAACGTGTTGTTGATTTCCGCAATCGCGGCGTAATCGTTCGGTGTGAAGCCGCGAATTTGCATATTATCTTCCTTTGACCGCCGACAACCGACCGACGACCGCCGCTTTTGAAATTGGCGGTCGGCGGTCAGTGGTCGGCAGTCGTGGCTTATAAAAACACCTCGCTCGAATCGCGCTTGACGTTCCGCTTCCACAGTTCGCGCGCGAGTTGCCGCGCGTTCGCCTCTACGCCGTACCGCGCAAAGTACTCGCACACGCGCGCGACATCGCGTTCGAACATCGCGAACGCCTGCGGATTGACGTACGGGTTTACGGCTTGCGGAAAATCAATGATGCGAATGTCACCGTCCCAGTAGAGAATGTTGAACGCGGACAGGTCGGCGTGCACGACGGCGTGCGCGAGCATCGCTTCGACGTTGTGAACGACGCGGTCGAACAGTGGCTGCGCTTCTTCGCGCGCGAGACGGACCGCGTTTAATGTCGGCGCGGGCATCTGCGCTTCGCCGAGATATTCCATCAAGATAACGTTGCCGCCTTGCGCGATCGGTTTCGCCACCTCGACGCCGACGGCATGCAGTTTCACCAATGCCTGGTATTCGTTCGCGAGCCACGCATCGTGCAACAGTCCTTGCCCATAGCCGGATTTTTTTTGCATCGCGAGTTTTTCGCGCCGCCCGCGAATCGCCTGGTTCTCTTCGTCGAGTATCATGCGTCCTTGCCGGTACTCGGCGTCGTTCTTGAGCGTGCGAAAGATTTTCGGACGGTACACTTTAGCCGCGAGGTGTTGTAGCTCCATCCGCGGATCGGCGAGACAACAATACACCGTCGCTTCCTTGCCACCCTTGACCTGGCGCAACACATCCGCGATGTAGTGGTCTTCGTAGAACGGACCCAGGTATTCGAGAATCCACGCGCGTTCAAAGCGCGACGCGTGAAACGTCGGATTGAACTCGGTCTCGATTCCGAGTTGTGCAACTGGGTCGAACATCGTCACGTTGCCGAGCGGCGCGTCTGCGCGTTTCGGTGGCTTGCTCACGCGTTTGCCTTTGCGTTGATGGTGTCGCGCGTTTGGTTCGTCGTCGTCGAGATACGCCTCGCGAGTTGTGTCGAAATTCATTTTGAAAGCCCCGTCAGCACGGCGGTGCTTTCGTTCAACATCACCGTGCCCAATTCGTTTGGTTGATCGATACGTCGAATTGAAATTGTTCTTCCGCTTGCATAGTTTCCTCCTGTGGGGCAAATTTCCAATTTGCCCATTGATTGTGGCAAATTAGAAATTTGCCCTACGTGACGCGCGCGCGAACAACGCGAGCGCGGGCGACAGAATCGCCGCGCTTGCCGCGAGCGCGGCGCGCAATGAAACGAGATCGCCAATTAAACCGACCGGCGGACCGCCGACGATCTGCCCGAGCGCGTCCACCTGACTACTCATCGAGAGCACCGTCGCGCGCACCTGCGAGTCGAGTTGTTGATTCACCCAGGCGGTATACAATCTGCCGAACGTGCGACGTAACGCCGACCACAACCAGTACGCCACGACCGCGAACCAGAAATCGAACGATGCCGCGAACGCGGCGAGCGCGACGATCATCGCGATATTGATCGCGAACAACGCGCGCCGAATCGCGTTTTCATCCTCCATCTTGACGCGACGGTGCGCGATTTCGCTCGCCGCGATACCGAGCACGATCCCGCCGACACGCAAGATGCCGAACCAGGTCACCGTCGTCAGCCCATCGAAAGTTGGAACGGTGAACACCAACAGGAACGGCGTCCATAACCGGTCCACGCCTTCGCTGTACAAACCGTGAAACCAACCGATGCCGAGAATTCGCGTCAACCCAGGACGTTTGCGAACCATCGCGATGCCTGCGCGGAACGTGTGCCACATCTGTTGAAACGAGTTGCGGTTCCCGCGCGGCGTCGGCGCGAACCCGGTTTCCGGCATGAACCACGCGAGAAGAATTCCCAGCACGATGAATGCCACACCGCCTGCGATGATTGGCAAGTTGACACGTTCATTTCCCAGCACGACACTCGCCGCGATGCCGATCAGCGTACCGAATCGTCCGACCTGGGATGCGCGCAGAAACGCGCGTCCCGCGTTCGCCTCACCGATTTCATCCGAGAGCCATGCTTCGGTTGCGCCGCTGGTAAACGTGTAACCGATGCCCCAGACTATTTGCGCGATCAGCACCGCGCCGAAAACCGGAAACACTCCTTCGATGATGAAACCAACGCCGATCAGGATGTAACCGATGATGACCGAGAGTCGCCGGCTGTACACATCGGCGACGACGCCGGTTGGAACTTCAAAGATGAACGCGGTCAGTTCGAGCGTCGTGCCGACGAGCACGAGTTGCAACGGATCGAGTCCGACCACCGTCGCTTGATAGATCATATTCACGGTGAAGATCAGCGACGAGATTGCGCCATCCGCGCCGTTCATCATCAAGTAGGTTGTGTAGGCGTCTGGTTTCTTCATTCCCAGTATTCAGTCTTCAGTCTTCAGTGTCCAGTGTTCAGTCACCCAGTTCTGAATACTGAATTCTGAACACTGAATACTGTTCACTATCCATTTCGTTTCAGTTTCCCCGTCCGCTTGGCGTACTGCTCCGCGGTACGGAACATCCACAAGCCGAGCGGCACGAGCAACGCGCCCATCACGATGAGCGGCGCGATGTACTGCCATAGCGCGAGCGTGGGCGCGCCGTCGAGCAACGCGGCGCGCGAACCTTCGAGCACGTACGTCGCGGGCGAGTAACGCGCGAAGACTTGCAACCAGCCCGGCAACACCGTCACGGGATAGTACACACCGGACACGAGCAACAACAACGAGATGATGACGTGCGTCATCTGTTGTCCTTTTTCCGGAAAGAGCAAGGGCAGGATCGCGACCGCGACGCCGACGCCGATGAACGAAATGCTACCGACGAGCAACACGAGCGTGCCGCCGATAAGATTCGCTTTCGATAGGTCAATCTCGAAGAAGAGCGCAGTGATGCCGAGAATGACCGCCGTGTGGATCATCGAGTACACAACCGCGAACGCGGTGTGCCCGGCGAGATGCGTGAGACGCGTGATCGGCGCCATCAGCGTGTACTCGATCGTGCCTTCCCAGCGTTCCATCCCGATGATGTCGGTGAGCCAATAGAAAATCACCGAGAGGTAGCGCCACACAATCGTGCCGATGATGAGATACAGCACGAGATAGTGACTGTCCACCGCCGCGTTACTCAACGCGCCGACGCCGGGCGCGATGAACGCAACCGAGAGCGAGTTGGTGATCGAGTAGAACAACCATACGATCTCCCACGCCCAGTATCGTTTCACGATATTGATATTGCGTTCGATGAACGCGTAACTTGCTTTGAGTTCGTAGACGAGTGCCGTCATTTTTTATCCTCTTGGTAAAACAATACCTTCGCCAAATCGTTTTCACCCGTTTTTTTATCCGCGAATAACGCGAATCTCCGCTAATTTTTAAATTCATTCGCGTTATTCGCGGATGAATTTATGATTTTGGCGAAGGTGTTGTAAAAGGTAAATGGTAATTACGAATTACCATTTACCACTTCCCATTCTGCGCGCAAAATCCCCATCCAGATCACATCGTACCGCCCACCCTCACGGCGCATGAGTTCGCGCGCACGCCCTTCGACCCGAAAACCGGCTTTTTCGTACGCGCGCATGGCGCGTGCGTTGTAACCGAACACGCTCAGCGAAACGCGATGAAGATTCAGTTCGGTGAAGGCGAAACGCAGGAGCACACGCATCGCGTCCGTGCCGTACCCTTTGCCCCAATAGTCGCGTTCGCCGATGCCGATACCGACCCAGCCATCGCCGGACGACCAACTGATGCCACTCAAACCGACAAAACCGATCAGCTTGTCATCGGCGAGCGTGCGAATCATAAAACCGAAACTGGTGGGATCGTCGTTCTCCATCCACTTTTGAATGCTCTCTTTGGTCTGCGGAGTCGAACGCGGTGTTGCCGGGTCGGTATCGAGCAAGCGCGCGTATTCCGAATCGCGCGACCAATGCGCCACCACTTCAGCATCCTTGTCCGCGTTCGCCGCGGCAAGTCGCACGCGTTCACCTTGCAACAATGTCGAATTCATTTTTGACTCCATTCATTTCGCAAAATGCCGTATCCCAACAAATCCCACCGTTTGCCATCGCGATGAATCACCTCGCGGCGACGCGTTTCGAGCACAAACCCGGCGCGTTCCAGTATCTGTTTGGCACGCGCGTTGTAATCGGGCACTTGGGCGGCGACCCGATGCAAGTTAAGTTCGTCGAACGCGTACTGCAGGGCGAGTGTCAACGCTTCGCGCGCATAGCCCTTGCCGCGCGCGTCCGCGTCGCCGATGCCGAACGTGAGCAGTGCGATGCCGTGCGTCCACTCGATGCGTGCGAGCCGCACGAATCCGATCATCCGGTCGTCGTCGCACGCGCGAATCGCGAAATGAAACTGGCGTTCGTTCTTCGCGATTTCTTCGTACTGCTTTTTGATTTGATTGGGCGAGCGCGGGCGAATCGGCGCGACGCCCAGCATCCGCACGTACTCCGCGTCCTGCGTCCAGCGCGATTCGATCTCCGCGTCGCGGTCGGCATCCAGCGCGCCGAGGCGAATGAGCGTACCTTGAAAAAGTTGTGTTTGCATTTTGAATCTCCGAAAATATTTGTTACGTCACTCGTTACGCGCCACCCGTCACACGTCACTCTCTGTTTTGAGTTGCTTGCCGGTCAATTGCATAAACACGTCTTCGAGCGTCGGCGGGTGTGCGTTGCGATGGACCAATCGTTTGAGCGCGTCCGGCGTATCGAGCGCGACGATTTTGCCGTCGGCGATGATCGCGATGCGGTCGCACAGCGCGTCCGCTTCGCTCATGTCGTGCGTCGTCAGGACGATGGTCGCATCGTGCTGGTCGCGCAATTCGCGCACGAGCGTTTGCACTTCGCGCTTGCTGCGCGGGTCGAGTCCCGTCGTCGGTTCGTCGAGCAGGAGCAAGACCGGCGCGGTGAGCAACGCGCGCGCGATCGCAACCTTTTGTTGCATCCCGCGCGACATTTCTTCCATCGGCTGGTTGATCGCGCCCGCGCGCACATCGAGGCGCTTGAGAATCGCGGCGATTTTCGCGCGCGCGTCCGTACCGTCCAAACCGTACAAGCGCGCGCCGTACATCAGATTTTCGAGCGGCGACAGTTTCTTAAAAAACGCGGCTTCGACCGACACGCGGTTGATCAGTTTCTGCACCGCGCGTTCCTCGCGTACGACATCGTGACCGAAAATCGTCACGCGTCCGGTATCGGGCACGAGCAGAGTCGAAATCAAGCGAATGAATGTGGATTTGCCAGAGCCGTTCGGTCCGAGCACGCCGAGGATTTCACCGCGTTGGACTTGAATCGAAATGTTATCCACCGCGCGCACCGGTTTGTGTGCGGCATCGCCGCGCTTGAACGGATTCCAGCCGGCGGTTACAAAACTTTTGGAGACGTTCTGCATTTCGAGAGCAATCGCGATTGACATCGTAAACCTCCAACGGACCCTGCGTTGGACACGCAGGAATAAAAAAACCGTGAGTCACAGAGAACCCACGGCAAACACGCGCGCAAATAGCGCAAAAAACAAAATCGCCGTGGGCGTAATGCGACCCACGGCGAAACCGTTACATCATTCCGGCAATGGGCGCACTACGGCAGGGTGAAAACTCCCTTCAGACCGCCGATAAGGTTGTAGTACACCATCCCATTGCTCCTTTCGTTAGAATGACCGCATTATACTCAGATTGCCTGCCAAGTCAAATAGGTCTTGGAGGGGCGAAGCATTTGCCACGATTTGATTCTTGAACAAGCCGGTTTCCATTTGAAAAGCAATCTGCCCAAGCCAAGAGTTTCATGCAAATGCTTCGCCACTACGCGCCGATTTGGAATTCCCGTTACCGTGTTGAAAGCGACACAATCAACATCGCGTCTTTCGAGATCGGATCTACGATGCGGATCACCGCGAGGTTTTGATTGCCGCGCAAGTACAGCGCGGTTTGCGTCATTTCGTTTTGCTGATTCACCTGCGCGAGCACGTTGCTCACCATACCGTTGTCGCCCCAGCCCGCCGCTTTCAACTTGTCGTCGTAGAATCTTTTCACGGCGTCCCACGTCGCCTCTTTCGGCATGACGAAACCTTTTTGCTCCATCTTGCCGCCCGCGCCCATCGCTTGCCGCAGCGCGGCATCGCCCTGCATGTTCTTGGCGAGCGTATCGCCCACGCGACTATCGCCCGCTTTCAACTCGCTTGCGCCGGGATACGCCGGCACGTCGTTGATCGTTGCCGCGCTCGCGCCGCTCAACACACCACATGCGTTCAAGGACATCACGATGAACGCGACAAAGGCAACGAGAAAAAACTTGCCATTCATAGAACCTCCTCCACCTGTGTGATTGGTACTCCCGCGTCGAACCAGTGTGGTTGATCGTCGGCAGGATCGCCTAGTTCGATAATTTCGATAGAGACGCGGGTGTGATGGACGGGAGACGCAATCGCGATGAACGATTCGCCGGCGTCGTCCCAGGTGATGGTCCACGTTTCCGTCGTCACGAGCTTGCGTACCCGCCGGATGACTCGCGCCATCGCCAGCATCCTTTCTAGCCGGTCGCCATCGGCGCCGAACGGACCCAACGCACTGCCAATTCGGTGCGCGAACGCGTTTGCGTTTTTGCAAACACGCGCGTCAGCACATTCGTCACTGTCTTGCTACTAAGCGCAAGTTGGTACGCGATCTCTTTATTGCTCGCGCCCGTCGCGACCAAGGCGATGATCTCGCGTTCGCGCGCACTAAGGTGATTCATTTTGCCCTCCTCCGAAATGTAGGACAAGTTCCCAACTTGTCCCTACCTGGGCAAGTTCCCAACTTGTCCCTACCTGGGCAAGTTCCCAACTTGTCCCTACCTGGGCAAGTTCCCAACTTGTCCCTACCTGGGCAAGTTCCCAACTTGTCCCTACCTGGGCAAGTTAGAAACTTGCCCTACAATCTGCCTGTGTTATACCAAAATTCGCGGCGCGATAGTTGACATTTTTTTCATAGTCACCCGCCCACCATTTTTCTTGCGGCTTTCTAACGCCAATCGTTTGACAATTCATTCGCAAATGTAGAAAATATCGCCATTCCAATGACAACCACCCGCAAATCGGCAATCACACCCGAATCCTTCGACACGTTTGGCGAACTGCTGCGCTTTCTGCGTCGCCGCGCACAACTCACGCAACAAGAGCTGGCGACCGCGGCGGGGTACAGCGTCGCGCAGATTTGCCGCTTTGAGCAAAACCGCTGGCTACCCGACCAGGCGACGATTGCCGCGTTGTTCGTGCCCGCGCTCGATTTGCAAAACGAACCGGCGTTCGCCGCGCGCTTGATGCAACTCGCCGCCACACCCGCGCGGACAAATCGTCTGACGATTCAGCGCACCATCGTTCAATCCGAAACCGAAACGATTGAAGACCTCGGCGCGCTCGAAGATATTCCCGCGCCGCCCACGCCCAACATTCCGCGCGATGCCGCGCTCGCGAATCTGCGCGCGCAACTGCGCCTGCATCATCGCCTCGCGCTCGTCGGGATGGCGGGACTCGGCAAGACCGCGCTGTCCGCCGCGCTCGCGCGGGAGTGCGCGCAAACGCAACCCGTCTTTTGGCTCACATTCACCGCCGAGGTCACGACTTCGGTGGACGCGATTCTCCGGCGCCTCGCGCTCTTTCTCGTCGCGCGCGGACAATCGCGCGCCGAGCCGATCTTACGCGAACGCCGCGAAACGCCGATGCGCCTCGATCAAAAAATCAGTTTGATCAGCGCGGGCTTGACGCCGCTCCGCCCGCTCCTCTGTTTCGACAACGCGCAACTCGTGCAGAACGATTCGGATATCACCCAGGTTTTTCAACATCTCATCGCGTCCGCGTTTTGCAATCTGCTGTTCATCAGCCGCGAAGACGTGCCGCTACCCAACGTCATCACCGTGCCAATGGAAGGACTCGCGCCGACGGAAGCCAACGCGCTCATCGCGTTGATCGGCGGCGCGCTCACGCCCGATCTCGTGGAACGTTTGTGGAACAAGACCGGCGGCAGTCCCATGTTGATTCGGCTCGCGGTCGGACAATTGCGCGGCGCGCGCGGCGACGCGGACGCAACGCGATTTATCGCGCACCTGGAACGTCAACCCCAGGTCGCGACGTACTTGCTCGACGCGGTGCTCCGCCACTTGCCCGCGAATACCGCGCGGCTCGCGTCGCTCCTCTCGATCTTTCGCCAGCCCGTTGACCTGGGTGACGAAAGTCTGGTCGAGTTGTTGCGCGGCACAGATGAGCATTTCGATTATCGCCGCGCGGTCGGCGAATTACAACGCCGTCATCTGATTCAACATCCGATGCACGCGTCGTTGCATCCACTCGTGCGCGATCATTTTTATCACGCGCTCGTCGCCGATCTACCGCGCCGCCGCCGCTTGCATCGCCTCGCCGCCGAGTGGTACGATGCGCGCGGCGATGTGCTCGAAGCCGCGCATCATCGCGTTCACGCCGGGCAACTCACGCTCGCGGTGGACTTGGTTTCGAATCAGGTCGAGACCTTGTTCCAAAACGGTCAGGCGCTCGCCGCCGCACAAGTGATCGAAGCGATGCTCAAACAACCGCGCCACGCCGCGCTCAAACCGGAAACGCGCCGCCGCTTGTTGGTTGCGCGCGGCGATTTGCTTTTGCTCACCGTGCGTGCGCCGGACGCGGAAGCCAGTTATCGCGACGCGCTCGCGCTCGCGGAGCAAGCGAATGTTGCGCCGGCGGTGCGCGCAGACATCATGCGCCGGCTCGCCAATCGGTTGAGCCAACGCGGTCAACGCGCCGAAGCGTATCAACTCACCGCGCGCGCGCTCGAACTGATTTCGCCGCACGACACCTTGTTGCGCGCGCGCCTGGCAATCAGCGCGAGCAGTTACTTGCATTCACTGCTGCGGATGGACGAAGGCGAACAGTGTGCGGAAGAGGCGCTGCAATTGGCGAACGAGTTGGCGCGCGTCTCCTCGCGCTTGGCGGATGAGATTCGCGCGCGCGCGTACTATGAACTGGGATCGTTCAAACGCTCGCGCGGCGATTACGCCGGCGCGATTGATCTCTGGCGACGCACTGGCGAATTGGCGAACCAGGTCGGGTTGGCGCATCTTGAAATCAGCGCGCTAGGGAGCGTCGGGGGAATGCTCTACGACCTGGGTCAGGTCGCGGAATCGTTGCAGATGCGGAATCACGCGCTCGCGCGCGCGGAGGCGCTGGGCGACACGTACGCGGTGGTCACGTTCCTCACCCACACCGCGAACAATTATCGCGCGATGACCGATTACGCGACCGCGCTCGCGCGGCTCGATCAGGCGTGCGATCTCGCGCGGCAGATGAAGGATCAGGAAGGTCTGACGCTCGCGGAGAATCAGCGTGTGACCGTGCTCATCGCGCTTGGGCGCGTGGACGAATCGCACGCGTTGATCGCGCGCGTCGTGCGCGATTCGGAGAGCTGGCTCGAAGGACGGATGCGCTGTTACTTGCGCGACAAACTCGCGGTCACGCAAATGCTCAAGGGGCAACTAAGCGAAGCGCAGACGACGTTGCGCGCCGCGCTCGCACTGCCGCCCGCGCAACAAGAGATCGCCGTGCGTCTGCGTTTGCAAACGACGCTCGCGCTCGCGTTGATCGCGGACGGCAAGGCGGACCACGCCGCGCCGCTGCTCGCCAAACCGTCGGGGGATGTGCCGCTATGGATGGAACTGGATCGGCAGTTGGCGCTTGCCGCGCTCGCGCTCGCGCAACGCGACCCGGCGCGCGTGAATAAAATCGCGACCCAGGTTGCCGAACGCGCGCGCGCTGCGGGCTTGCTCTACAACGCGGAACGCGCGGAGCGATTGCTCCACGCGGCGAACCAGCCACCGCCGTTGATCGAATTGCCGCAAATGATCTGGATGTAAAACCAACAAAAACCAGGTTTCTTGGAGAAACCTGGTTTTTTGATCCTCCCGGTATTTTTACAACTCACTTGCCGCCGCCTGGTCGAGCAGCCACACGACGGACGCGTTCGGCGGGCGAATCAATTGCGCGGGCAATTCGTCTGGACGGAACGCGCCGCGCATAACCTCGCGCACCGTCGTCGCTTTGTCCGCGCCCGCGACGAGCCACAGAATAGTTGCCGCCGCGTTGATGACCGGCGCGGTCAACGTGATGCGGTTCATTTTCACTTCGGCGATGTACTCGGCGACGACCCAGCGTTCCGTCTCGCGCAACGCGCGCGCGTGCGGAAACAGCGACGCGGTGTGTCCGTTCGCGCCGAGACCGAGAAGAACCAAATCAAGAACCCCCACCCCGACCCTCCCCCGCTCCGCAGGGGAGGGAGTTTCAACCTCCATCCCAAGTCTCTCTCGCTCTGCAGGGGAGGGAGAAAAAAACGCGCGCATCTCGTTTTCGTACTCGCGCGCGGCGACATCGGGCGCGAGTTCCGCGCGGATGCGATGAATGTTTTCAGCGGGCAGCGGCACGCGCGCAAAGAGCGCATCGTGCGCCATTTTGAAATTGCTGTCCGCGTGATCGGGCGGCACCGCGCGCTCGTCGCCAAAGAAAACATGCACGCGCGACCAATCTACTTGCGCGGAAATTTCCGGCGTCGCGAGCAACGCGTACAAATCGCGCGGCGTCGAACCGCCGGACAAGGCGACTGCGAACTGCCCGCGCGCGTCCATCGCTTGGCGCGCGAGCGACACGAAACGTGTTGCGGCATTCCGCGCAAGCGCACCGCGATCAGAAACAATTTGGATTTCGGGATCGTCCATTACAATTTTCGATTTTTGATTTTCGATTTGTGATTTGCAATTCGCAATCCGCGATTGAAAAATCAGAAATCAGAAATCGCAAATCGCAAATCCGCCTCACGGTTCTCGCCAGACGCGCCCATCGCGCGCGAGCAAGTTATCCGCCGAACGTGGTCCCCAGGTATTCGCCGCGTAATTCGGGAATGTCGGCGAGGGCGAGTTTTGCCACTGCTCCAAAATCGGCGTGACGAGCGACCACGCGATTTCCACTTCGTCCTTGCGATTGAAGAGCGTCGAGTCGCCGCGCAACGCGTCGAGCAAGAGCGTTTCGTACGCTTCGCCCGGCACACTGCCGAACGCGGTCTTGTAATAAAAATCCATGTTGACATCGCGCAGACGAATCGCTTGCCCCGGTTGCTTCGCCGCGAATTTCAAGTGGATGCCCTCGTCCGGCTGAATTCGGATCGCGAGGACGTTCGGCTCGACGCCCTCGGCGACTTGTTGCGCGAACAAGGGATGCGGCACCGCTTTGAATTGAATCGCGATTTCGGTGACGCGGCGCGGCAAACGTTTGCCGGTGCGAAGATAAAACGGCACGCCCGCCCATCGCCAATTATTGATCGCGAGTTTCAAGGCGACGAACGTTTCGGTGCACGAGGTTGGATCCACGCGCGGTTCTTCGCGATAACCTGGGGTCGCGCCGTTCACCGAGTACTGCCCGCGCACGATTTGGTTGTTGATTTCATCGGGCGAAAGCATATCAATCGCGCGCAATACTTTGACTTTTTCGTCGTGCACCGCCGTCGCGTCGAACGACACCGGCGGTTCCATCGCGGTCAATGCCATCAACTGTAAGAGATGCGATTGCACCATGTCGCGCAACGCGCCGCCGGCGTCATAGTACCCGCCGCGCCCTTCCACGCCGACCGATTCGGCGGCGGTGATTTGCACGTGATCAATGTAATTGCGATTCCACAACGGTTCGAGAATTGCGTTGCCAAAGCGAAAGACCAAGATATTTTGCACCGTCTCTTTGCCGAGATAGTGATCAATGCGATAGACCTGGGACTCGTTAAAGACGGCGAGGACCTCGCGATTCAATTCGTACGCGCTCGCGAGATCCGTGCCAAACGGTTTTTCGATGATGACGCGCCGCCACCCGTACTCGGCGCGCGCCAGCTTCGCCGCGCCGAGTTGCTCGACGATCAGCGCGTAGTATTCCGGCGCGGTCGCGAGGTAGAACAACACATTGCTACCGGTGCCGCGCTCGGTCGCCACGCGCTCTAAAAATTTCGCAAGCGAGATGCACCCGTTGAGATCGTGGAACTCGGCTTGATGATAGAACAATCCTTGCGCGAACACATCCCACTTGGGATTGTTCATCGAATTGTTGCGCGCAAATTGCGCGACCGCCTCGCGCATTTCGGCGCGAAACTCGTCGCTCGTTTTTTCACGGCGCGCAAATCCAACGATGGTGAATCCTTCGGGCAAGCGTTTGTCGCAATACAAATCGAACAACGCCGGCACGAGTTTGCGTTGCGTTAAATCGCCGGTCGCGCCAAAGATGACGAGCGCAGCCGGCGGCGGCAGACGTTGCGGCGTCATGCCGACGCGCAGTTGCGGTGTGACAGTGCTATCGGTTGGATTCATCTAATTACCTCGTCCGTCAAGTTGTAGGGGCGGGGTGACCCCGCCCCTACAATTTATTTCCGCTCCTTCAACGCATTTACAAATTCCTTCGCCAGTTGCGCGAGCGACCCGCCGCGTTTCACGCGCACCCGCAACGCGCGGCGTTTGTGACTTTGCAGCGCTTGCCAATCGCCGAGCGCCTGCGCGCGTTTGAGCGCGCCGAACGAGTACGCCTCGCCGGGAATTTTCGCGTCCGCCGCGTCGTCGGCGACGATTTGCAGACCCAGGACGGTGTTCGCGCCGCCCTTATGTAACTGTCCTGTCGAGTGCAAAAAGCGCGGACCGAAACCCAACGTCGTCGCGAGTTTGCCCGCGCGGCGCGCCCCGACCCGTATCGCTTGCAACGCACGATGATTTTTCGGCGACCGCTCGACGTACGCCATTAGCGCGAAATAATCGTTCGGCTGCGCGTGCGCCATGAACGCGCGAAACACGTCGCGCAGCGTTTTGACCTTGGACATTTTTTCGGTCGCAAACACTTCGAACTGCTTGTTCTTCCAAACCGGTTTTTCGGCTTTGGGTTTCTTGGTCGCCAGCACGCGCTTGGTGTTGTCTTTCGATTCTTGCACGTTCGGTTGATCGAACGCGTTGATGCCGATCTGCGCGCCGGCGACGGCGGTCGCAAATTCCCAGCGGAAAAATTCCGCGCCCACATCGTACACATCGCGCATGTGCAAACGCACGACCGGTTGCCCGGCTTCTTCGAGTGCGGTCACTTTGCGGTCGAGCGCGGCGTTCTTCGCGCCAGCCAATCGCAAATAAACGAACACGCGATCATCGCCGTACTGCGACGACGGCGCGAGCGGCTCGCCGTCCACCGGCGTCAGCCCCTTGCCTTCCTTGCCGGTAGATTCTGCGATGAGTTGCTCCGCCCACGCGCCGAACGTTTCGAGACCACGCGAGGTGATGACGGTGATCTTGTCGCGTTTGTGTTTCGCAAGCGCGCCCCACACCACACCCAGCCACAACCCAGGATTCGCGTCGCTCGCGCACGCGCGCGCCATTTCTTCCGCGCGTGTCAGCAGACGATCCAAGTCAATCCCCATCAACGCGGCGGGCACGAGACCAAAGAACGAGAGCGCCGAGTAGCGTCCGCCGATGTCCGCGGGATTGCGGAACACGTGGCGAAAACCTTGCGCTTGCGCGAGTTGATCGAGCGAGGTGCCCGCGTCCGTGATCGCGACAAAACTTTGCGCGGACACTTGTTTCGCAAAGTATTTATAGTGCGACGACGTTTCGACCGTGCCGCCCGATTTGCTCGCGATGATGAACAGCGTTCGCTTGACATCGAGTTTGCGTTCGAGCGCGCGAATCGTCGCGGGATCGGTCGTATCGAGCACGAACATTTTCGGAAAACCGCGCGCGACGCCGAGCGTGTCGCGCAACGTTTCGACGCAGAGCGAACTGCCGCCCATCCCGCACAGCACGACCGATTTGTACCCGGCGCGTTTCACTTCGTCCGAAAACGCGCGCAGGTCGGCGATATTTTTTCGCATCTCCGTTGCAACCGTCAGCCAGCCGAGACGGTCCACGATTTCATGTTGCTCCGCGGGTTTCGCTTTCCACACCGCCGGGTCTTTTTGCCAAATGCGCGGCACGATCTTGGAGTTCTGCGCGACGCGGAGCGCCTCGTCCACCTCGCGCGCAAACTTGCCGAGGTTCGCGCTGTGGCGCGCGTTCGCCGCCGCGGTAATCTTGGCTTCGATGCTACCCAGCAATTGATCGAACGCTTGGTCGAACTTGACCACGCCTTCGTCGAGCACCTGATCGGTGATCGCTTGCATGCGGATGCCGACCGAACTCAGGTCTTGCAACACGCGCAACGCGCCGGGGATAGCGTCTTCAATCGTGACGCGCGGCTTGCCGTGATCGCGGTACGCGTCAATCGTTTCCAACGGCAAGGTGTTGATCGTATCGGGACCGATCAACGTTTCGACGTACAGCACGTCGGGATAATTTGGATTCTTGGTGCTCGTGCTCGCCCAGAGTGGTCGCTGCACGCGCGCCCCTTTCGACTTGAGCGCGATAAAACGCGCGTCGCCAAAAATTTTCTTGAACAGTTGGTACGCGAGCTTCGCATTCGCAATCGCGGCTTTGCCGCCCAACGCTTCGAGTTTCGCCTGGAGCGCGGGATCCGTCGTCGCTTTCATTTTGTCCGCGAGCAATTTATCGCCGAGCGTGTCAATGCGGCTGACGAAGAAACTCGCGACCGACGCGATGCGATCAATCGGTTTTCCCTCCGCCGCGCGGCGTTCGAGCGCGCGCACGTACGCCCACGCGACCTGCTCGTACGCTTCGACCGCGAACAACAACGTGACGTTGACATTCAACCCACTATAAAGACATTCTTCAACCGCGGGGACGCCCGCGGGCGTCCCCGGAATTTTGATCATCACGTTCGGACGATTGACCGCTTTGAAAAAACGTTTCGCCTCGGCAATCGTGCCGGCGGTGTCGTACGCGAGTTTCGGCGAGACTTCGAGACTCACAAATCCGTCGCCGCCCTGGGTCGCATCGTACACCGGGCGAAACACATCGCACGCGGTTTGAACATCTTTGATCGCGAGCGTTTCGTAAATTTCGAGTGCGCGCTTGCCCGCCGCGATCAGGTCACGCACATCGTCATCGTAATCGTGACTGCCGGCAATCGCTTTTTCGAAAATGTTCGGGTTGGACGTTTCGCCGGCGACGCCGTCGTCGTCAATCAATTTCTTGAGTCCGCCCGACGTGATGTGCGAGCGGCGGATGCTGTCGAGCCAGATGGATTGTCCAAGTTGTTTCAGGTCGAGAAGTGGATTCGTTGACATCGTGTTCTCCTATTTTCGATTTTCGATCCTTCGCTTTGCTCAGGACGATGTTTTTGATTTGCGATTTTGGTCTGGTAATCGAAAATCGGCACTCGAAAATCAAGAATTTTCCTTTTCGAGTGCAATAACCTTGTCGAGCCGCCGTTGAAAGCGCGGATCGAGCGAAAATTGCGCGGACGCGAACGCGCGCACCAATTCGCGCGCGAGTTCGTCGCCGATGATGCGCGCGCCGAGCGCGAGCACGTTCATGTGGTCGTGCTCGACGCCTTGCCGCGCCGAGTACGTGTCGTGACACAACCCCGCGCGCACGCCGCGCATTTTGCTCGCGGCAATCGCCGCGCCAACGCCGCTGCCGCACAACACGATACCGCGTTCGGCTTGCCCGCGTTGAATCGCCGCGCCGACCGCGCGCGCGAAATCCGGATAATCGTCGGCGGCATCGTACGCGCGCGCGCCGCAATCCACAATAGTATGCCCAAGTTTGGTCAGTTCGTCAATCACCGTTTGCTTGAGCGTAAAGCCGCCGTGATCAGCGCCAACTGCTATTTTCATTTCGACCTCAAACTTCTACCGCCAAGACGCAAAAGATTTTTTTCATCTTCTTCGCGCCTCGGCGCCTTCGCAGTGAAATTATTATTTTAATTTCGAGAACGCGGTCGGCGCGAGAATGACATTCGAGATGTGTGTGTAAAGTTCGCCGTCTTTAATCGTTTCGGCTTTTGCCTTGTTCCAGTCCGGATCACTCATAAACGCGTCCCACTTTTTGTGACGCTCACCCAGGTCGGTCCATTCGAGCATGTAGTATAAATCCTGATTGCTCTCGCTGATCATGGAGGTCCAAAAACCGACTTGGCGAATGCCGTGTTTCTCCCAGAACTTGAGCGTCGTCGTCTCGAATCGTTTGATAAGCGCGGGCAGCTTGCCCGGCGTGGCGTGATAAATTCGCAATTCGTAAATCATGTTTTACCTTTGTTTGGTAGTTGGATAGTTGGGTCGTTGGCTATTCCAACGATTCAACTATCCAACTATCTAACGTCCCAACAACTTGTTCGCGCGAGCGACAACGTTATCCACCGTGAATCCCAGCTTTTCGAAAATCACGGCGAACGGGGCGGACGCGCCAAAGCGATCCAAGCCGATCACATCGCCGTCGAGTCCGACGTACTTGTGCCAGCCCTGCGTGATGCCCGCTTCGACGGCGAGACGCGCGCGAATGCTCGGCGGCAAAACCGCATCGCGATATTCTTTCGGTTGCGCGTCGAACAATTCCCAGGATGGCATCGAGACGATACGCGCGGCGATGCCCTGCTCGGCGAGTTTCTTTTGCGCGCCAACGATCAACGGCACTTCGGAACCGGTCGCCATCAAAATGATTTCAGGATGCCCGCTTGCGGCATCGGCGAGTATGTACCCACCGCGTCGCACGCCATCCGCCGATGCGTACTGCGTGCGATCCAATGTCGCGAGGTTTTGGCGCGTGAGCAGAATCGCGACCGGCGCGTTTGTTTCGATGGCGACGCGCCACGCGACCGCGACTTCGTTCGCATCGCCGGGGCGAATCACAGTGAGGTGCGGAATCGCGCGCAACGCGGCAAAGTGTTCGACCGGTTGGTGCGTCGGTCCATCCTCGCCCACGCCGACGCTGTCGTGCGTGAAAACGAAAATGACGTGTGTCCCCATAATCGCGGCGAGGCGCATCGCGCCGCGCATGTAATCGCTGAACGTGAGGAACGTCGCGGTGAAGGGCAAGATGCCGCCATGCGCCGCCAGTCCGTTCGCAATCGCGCCCATCGCGTGCTCGCGCACGCCAAAGTGCAAATTGCGTCCTGTGTAACCGATGCCGCCGCCGACCGCGCCTTGTGTGTCGCCGTTCGCGAGTCCGGGTGGGAGAAAATCGCCGAGACCTTTCATCGCGGTATTCGTAGAGGGATTCAAGTCCGCCGAGCCGCCGATAAGTGTTGGGATATTTTTCGCAATCGCGTTCAGCACTTGACCGCCTGCCGCGCGCGTCGCGAGACCTTTCGCGTCCGCCGGAAAAATCGGAATGTTCGCGTCCCAACCCGCCGGCAGTTCACCTTTGAGCGCGCGTTGCAACTCGGACGCAAGTTCCGGAAATTCTTTCGCGTACGCGGCGAATTTTGCGTTCCATTCGTTTTCCGATTTTTTTCCGGCGTCAATTGCTTCGCGGAAATGTTCGAGCGCCTCGCCGGGCACGACGAACGATTCGTCCGGATTCCATCCCAGGTTTGCTTTCGTCGCCTTGACTTCATCGGGACCGAGCGGCGCGCCGTGAATCTCGAACGTGTTTTGTTTGTGCGGCGCGCCAAAGCCGATGATCGTGCGGACGAGAATCAAGGTCGGCATGGTCGTTTCGGCTTGCGCGGCGCGAATCGCGCGCTCAATCGCGGCGGTATCGTTGCCATCGTCTACGCTGATCGTTTGCCAGCCGTACGCCTCAAAGCGTTTCGCGCGGTCTTCGCTGAACGAGAGCGCCGCCGCGCCGGCGAGCGAGATGTAGTTGTTGTCGTACAGACAAATCAACTTGCCGAGCTTGAGATGACCGGCGAGCGACGCGGCTTCGGCGGTGATGCCTTCCATCATATCGCCGTCGCCGAGCATCGCGTACGTCAAGTGATTGACGATGTCGTGTCCCGGTTTGTTGTACCGCGCCGCGAGAAATTTTTCCGCGATTGCCATGCCGACCGCGTTGCTAAACCCCTGTCCGAGAGGTCCCGTCGTCGTTTCGACGCCGGGTGCAAGTCCGCGTTCGGGATGACCTGGCGTGATGCTTTCCCACTGGCGAAATTGTTTCAGGTCGTCGAGCGAGACGCCATAGCCGGTGAGGTGCAAGAGCGAATAGAGCAACATCGAGCCGTGTCCGCCGGACAGGACGAACCGGTCGCGGTTGAACCATTGCGGATTGCTGGGACTGTGTTTGAGAAAACGCGTCCAGAGTGTGTACGCCATTGGCGCGCCGCCCATCGGCAAGCCAGGGTGTCCACTGTTCGCTTTTTGAATCGCGTCCACCGCGAGAAAGCGAATCGTGTTAATGCAGAGTTGGTCGAGCTGGGGGGGTGGTTGGGTGGTCATAGGTTCTCCAAAATTGATCTATTTCTCCTAATTAGTTCTTGTTGGAAAATTCAGTTTTGAGCATGACGTTTGCGGTGCCGCCGCTTGTGCAGTGTTCGGGCAATGACGACCAAGTTAGCGACCAAGATGCCCCAGCCGACCCAGCGCTCAAAGCCATCCGCGCCGTGATACG